>JAOTSC010000054.1 GCA_030247525.1 bacterium
GACAGGAGTGTTTGTCGTACCGATTCTTTCCGAACCCCGAGCCCCGAATCCCTTGCCACTGTCCCCTGTTCCCTGTCCCCTGTTCCCGAACTTCGGTTACAAACTTCGCTCGGGGAATTGCGAACGGCGCTGCCGAGTGTGTACCAAGTGTCGGCGAATGGGAGTCGAACGGAAATCGAAGCGGCATTTGAACTGACCGACAAAAACACCTTCGGGATCACGCTCCCCAATGGTTACAACCCCGACCATTCCTTGCGCATCGATCCCCTTATTTACAGTACATACTTAGGGGGAATAAGTACTGACGACGCATTTGGAATTATTAGCGATAGATCTGGTGAAAGCGTAGTTACAGGCTCCACATTAAGTACAAATTTCCCGACAACATCTGGAGTTGGTGACACTACCTTCAATGGGGCTAGTGACTGCTTTATTACTAAACTGAACAACATTGGCTCCCAGCTTGTTTATAGCACATACATTGGCGGATGGATGACTGAGGTAGCAAGAGGAATCGCTGGCGATGGCTTCGGTGGTGTAATTATAACAGGCTATACTTCGAGTTTTGATTTTCCCGCGGATGGTTTTTTCCATAATACTGGAAATCCGTCGCAACCAGATTGTTTTGTAACAAGGTTAAATAGTACCGGTTCGCAGATGATCTACAGTATTTTTATCGGTGGATATTCACGTGATATTGGCAATCAAGTAATCCATGATGGTAGCGGCGGAGCTATCGTCGTTGGTCTTACAAGCAGTGCCGATTTTCCCGTAACACCTACTGCTTTTGATACTACTTACAATGCTGGTAACGACTGTTTTGTCATCCATATAAATAATACTACAAACATCATTTACAGCACATATCTCGGTGGATCGGGAAGCGACATTGAGGTGGAGGCGATATCCGATGGCAGTGGTGGCGTAATAATCGTTGGCGAAACCACCAGCACCAATTTCCCAACCACAACGAGTGCCTTCGATACTTCGTACAATAGCGGGCAAGGCGACGGTTTTATTACACATCTCAATACCACTGGTACGGATTTAATTTTCAGCACTTTTTTGGGGGGTTCCGACCAAGAATCGAGTTCGGGAGTTGTCATTGATGAAAATGGAAGTATTATTGTTGTTGGCGCAACTTCCAGTCCAAACTTTCCTGTGACTGTTAGCGCATTTGACACATCTTTAGGGGGAACCCGCGATAGTTACATTGCCCGTTTTAACAACGACTGTTCGCAACTGCTATGCTGCACTTTTATAGGCGGTTCAGATGTTGATGGTGCCGCAAGATTGGCAATCAGTAATAATGGTAGTATTATAATTTGCGGCGGTACTTCAAGTATGGATATTCCGATCACACCTAATGCACAATTTCCGGTTTATTTCGGTGGAGGCTGGGATATATTCTTAGCACAATTGAATGGTACACTCACTCAACTAACTTTCTGTTCCTACTTTGGTGGTTCTGGCGAAGATTACATAGGTGACATTGTAAATGACAATAATGGTGGATTTGTGGTCGCTGGATCTACAACGAGTCCAAACTTCCCTATCACACAAAACGCCTTTGATACAACCTATGATTCGTTAGGTGGTTATCCCACTGATTGTTTCGTCACTAGACTACGTTTTGATACTGTGGATGTAGCTCGAGAAATCGATATCCAACCAAAGCAGTTCTCTCTTTCCCAAAACTATCCCAACCCATTCAACTCTTCTACTACGATTTCCTATTCACTGCCAAAATCGGGCAATGTCGATTTAAGACTATTTGATATCACCGGTAGGGAAGTCGCTACCCTTGTGAATCAAAAACAGCAAACCGGAAGTTATCGAGTGACATTCGATGGTAAGAATCTCTCGTCGGGAACTTACTTTGTGCGGATGCAAGTTGGAGAATTTGTGAAGACACAGAAGATGGTGCTGCTAAGGTGAAGGGTGAAGGGTGAAGGGTGAAGGGGAATGGGCAATGGGGATCGAAAAAAATGGTGAAGGGTGTAGGGTGAAAGGTGTAAGGGGATGGGTATTGACAGGTCTCCCGACCTGTATAAAGAAAGAATAGCAATTCTGGAGAATCGCCGGTACCTGGATCGTGTTGGGTAATGGATAAAGAAACGCGTTCAAGGTAATAATCACAACCCCTTCCCACCGACTGGAGAGCTTTGCGGCAGAAAGGGGAGTGAAATTCCAAGGCGTTTGGATCATCAAACGATTACGAACGCCACCTCGCTTAACATGCAAGGTTGCACATTGTGCACCAAGCGAAGCAAACCGATGTAAAACTAATTGAGAGAGAGCAACCCCGCCATGGGCGGGGTGTCTTCAAGTAATATAACGTATAACTTTAACTATTTGCAATACAGCTCGCTATGCCGCTTTGCTTTCGGCTCGATTGCGGAACCGAAGCGAAATCTCGCTCAGAGTTGTTTTCGCAGGGAGGTCTGGAGTGCCGTAATACACCTTGACCAGAACCGGCAGTCCACACACTGTGCAACGATGCCACAATTTCATCGCCCCTTTCACGGAACGTTCGAGGGAAGAGTATTTGGTGACTGGATGATTGCAGGCTGCTGGCATGAGTGCCCCCTAATAAAAATACTTAAAGCATAACGCCATCCTTTTCATCGTCTCGCTTTCGGTAAAACTTAACCGAATTTCTGATTTATCATTTGTTTCACATTTCCTTTCGACTACTCCTCGGTTGTTCTGTTGGTTGTAAAATAAATAATTCTCCAAGAAGAGCTGGAGCAGGATAATGTTATGTGTTCATGGATGTAGACTTTACATCATAAACAAGGCTTTTGTTCAGGGATGAATGAAGATTATTTAAAAATCGAGAATTCTGCTTGTTTTTCCGGCATCGATGATCCTATTGGAAGAAGTTAATTGGCGGGCTTGAGTAAACCGGGACCAAAATCATTGGAGTTTCATACTGATCCCCCTCAAATAGAGTACTAACCGTCTGCTCCGAAATACAATAAATCTAACCAAAGCCGTCGTAGTCGTGATCATAGCTCATTTTTCCACCTTACCGATTGCGAATCGGTCTGCACAAAGTAAATGCAATCCCGGGAATCTACCTCAAGCTATCTCGAAGATTTGCGAAAATCGGTATAAACCTTGTATTTTGAGGTTTATTGAAACCTGAGCTCCGCAGGAATGCGCGAGCTCTTGCTTTCTTGTCGCATTAGACCGCTTTTGATGACAGTAGGAACCCCACGAAGCGATGTCAGACTACGTTTGTTACACTGGGTTCGCTACACAGGAGATGATCGTGAAAGTAAGAAGATTGAGGATACCGCTATTTGTAATCCTTTGCGTTAGCAGCTTGTTCGCGGTATCGTCAAGTTTTGCGCAACGAGCAGATACGATCCGGGTAATGGCATACAATATTCTGAATTATCCCGGTTCCGACGGAGCCGCGCGGGCGGTGTATCTACGAAAAACTCTGAATGCGGCAGATATCGATATTCTGGTTGCTGGCGAAGTCATCAGCTATGCCGGCGTTGTACTCGTTCGCGATAACGCCTTGAATGCATACGGTGGCACCGATTGGGCATATGCCCCCTTCGTCGACGGTCGTGACACTGATGCCGGTTTCTTCTATCGGCAATCGAAATTAGTTTACATGGGTATGGAGACGATACCTACCGAGTTGCGGAATATTTATGTCTACAAAGTCCACCCGATCCATCAAGACACTACATCGGCATTTTATGTTTACTATGCTCACTTAAAAGCCTCCAACTCATCGGATGATGCAGCGCAGCGCGGCAGAGAATCGACCATCATGCGCAATCACGCCAATGCCTTGCCAACCGGTTCCCGCTTTATGTACACAGGTGATTTCAATTTGTATACCAGTGCGGAAGTCACCTATTCCAATCTTACCGGAAGTCAAGCCGATAATGACGGTCGGGCGTTTGATCCACTCCAACCGGGCAATTGGAGCAATAACTCGAGTTTCCGGTTTATCCATACTCAGTCTCCCCGTGTGCGCAGTTTCGGCGGCGGTACCACCGGCGGTATGGATGATCGCTTTGACTTCATTCTCCCCTCGATGACGTTTAATACCCAAACTGGTTCACGGTACATCACAAACAGTTTCCGTACCTATGGTAACGATGGCTCTCATTTCAACGACTCGATTAACTCACGTCCAAACACGGCAGTACCCGATAGCATTGCCGATGCATTGCATTACGCCGCCGACCATTTGCCGGTGTATGCCGATTTTATTATCGTGCAGAATAACAACGCAACCCCGGAACCGCCCACTGCGCCGATGCCATCAGCGATTACAGTCAATGCCTATCCCAATCCCTTCAACTCGGAAATCAAAGTTCAGATCGATTTGGTGAAGTCGACTTCGATAACGGCAACGATCATCGATATGTCGGGGAGGGAAATCGGACAGATTACCTCTGGCAACTACGCTGCGGGTTCGCATCTCCTGACTTGGCATGCACCAGGGAATCTCACGTCTGGCACTTACTACATACGTGTGCGTGACCTTGCCGGATATTCGAATACGGTACCGGTTCAATATGTGAAGTAATCAGTAGGAATTTCATTTGGGGCGTATCGGATACGCCCCTTTTTTCGATATTACCCTATGGCAAAGAAACGGCTTGTACACTTATCCTCTGTCGCATCGTGGGATTATTCCCGATTGTGGCGAATCGCTTGTTCGCAGGCGAAAGAATACGATGTGGAAATTCATGCCCGCGCAAAATTCGAGTTTGAGGAGCGCAACGGCATCAAGATTTACGGCTATCAGGGAGGCATCTCGTTTGGCGAGCGGTATGACCGGATTCAAATGTTTCGCCGGAAGATGTTTGCCAATCCCCCTGACTTCGTACAAATCAATTCCCCGGAACAGCTCTTTTTATTGCGGCAGTTAAAAGAAAAGTATCATGTAAAAACGATCTGGGATTCCTACGAGTATTATCCCGATGCTGCACGATTTGCCTGGTATGCGTCACGTTTCCCAATGAAACAAATCGTGCATTGGATGGCAAATTCGATGATTCCCAAGATGGCACGTCATGCGGAATTGATCTTGACAAGCGATCCGCCGACTGCGCGTTATTACAAAGAGTTGGGACATCCCAATTGCCATACTCTCATTAACTACCTAACAACCACAGAGTATCAGCGGACAATCCCGCCACGTCCGGACAATCATCCCGAATTGCATTACGGTGGCATCTTGAGTCAGTCGCGCGGCGGTGCGCTGATGCTTGATGCAATGAAATTGCTCAAGGAACAATATCGTCCTGTAAAGTTGCTTGTAACAGGCCCACCTCCAACCGATCCCGCAATTGTACCGTGGGACGAAGCGCTTGCTACGCGTGGTATTTCCGATATCGTAGAACATCGCGGCTTTGTCGAATTGGATGAGAACTACGATTTGATGGCGATGGCAAAACTGGCGATTTTGCCTACTAATATCGACCGTTACCGCTTCAACCTACCTCAGAAGATTCTATACTACCTTGGTTGGGGCGTTCCGGTTGTCTCCACCGAGATGCCTGCTCTGAAAGAAGTTCTTCCTGAAGGTTTGTCGGGCGTGTATTACGTGAAAGAATCGCCGTCGGAGTTTGCCGATCGAATCAAGTATTTGTTGGATCACGATGATGAACGAATTGCCGCCGGACAACGCGGCAGGGAATGGCTACTGGCAAATGGACGGTGGGATCATTGCGAACAAATTCTCTTAGAACGGATGCGCGAATTGTAGCTTCTTCTTTTTCCCGTTAAATCCGCACTCTATGTTTACTTAACATCTAAGTATTCAATTCTCGTATTACGTTCGATTAGGATGTTGTCTTCAAACAACGGTAATCGGATTTAGTGCGATAAAGCGAGTTCGTTGATTAAAGGGAGAGTAAATGGTACGAGTATTTCTGGCTCTGTCAGTACTGATATCATTGCATTATAGCAATGATGCAATTGCCCAAGGGTGCAGCGACGCGGGGTTGTGTTCGATACAGGGAATGGATGGTTCATGTCAAGACGAGTCGACAAATAAACATAAGTTTTCTGCCGGTACAACTTTAGGTATGGGCGACAACGGAACTCGGGTTACAGGCTTTTCTCTGTCATTTGAAAAACAGCTCCAGCCCAAATGGATTGTTTCTTCGAAACTAACAGCCTCTTCAATAACTGGTGAGATGGCTTCCACTTCCGGGTTCGGCGATTTATTCTTAACATCTGCTTATCTACTTTCTTCAGGTTCTAATCATTCACTCACATGGATTGCGGGATGCAAAGTTCCGATTGGTAAACCGAGTGTAAAGAAGAATGATTATGATCTTCCGATGGCGTACCAACCTTCATTAGGTAGTTTAGACGCGATGCTTGGAATCGTGTTTCATCGGAATCAGATGCAAGTATCGATTGGTATACAACAACCGCTATCCGGTGAGAGCGATAATGCTTTTCTCCCCGAAAGCTATCCAAACGCTCAAGCAATGAAATATCCCGCATCAAATCGAATAAATCGGAAGGGCGATATTCTCGCTCGTTTCACTTACACGATTCCAGTATTTACTTCTCGGCTCACCAATCGTGTTAGCTTATTGCCGATCTATCATCTCGGAGAAGATACGTATAGCGATGCACGTCGTGAAAGAGTGTCAATTGTGGGTTCTGATGGATTAACCTTGAACGGAAATGTTGTTTCAAGTTATCGAATAAACGAACGAAATTCATTAGAGTTCTCGTTGGGTGTACCGTTTGTTACGCGCGATGTTCGACCAGACGGCTTAACAAGAAGCTATGTATTTGGAATCGAGTATACGTTTCAGTATTGAAAGAACCAACAAATTGTTTCTTGCACAAAAAAACAGGGTCACATTACTGTGACCCTGTTCTTACTCATGGAAGTAGAAACTACTTCAGCAATACGACCTTGGTCGCGCCAACGTAGGAACCGGCTTTCATCTGAATGAAATAGGTACCGGCGGCGAGATCAACTGCCTTCATGCCAATCGAATGGGAACCCGCGGGGAGTTCGGCATTCAATAAGCTGGCGACTTCACGACCGCTCACATCGTATAGTGACAATGTCACTTTCGAGTGGGTAGCGAGCGAGAACTTCACCGAAGTGGTCGGATTGAACGGATTCGGATAAGCGCCCAATAGAGCAAACGAGTTTGCCAACGGGACATTGCCCTCACCGGCGTTTACTTGTTGTACAGTGACTTCTACCGGCACGTTGAATACTTCGTCTGTCGCATTCGTGGTGACGTTTAATGTTGCTGTAAAGATTCGTGGGTTATCCGTCGGAACCGAACGGAAACCGATTTGGATCGGAGTGTTCATACCAGCGGCGACATTGCCTTGGTTGGGCGAGAACGACCAGCGACGCGGTCCGGCATTGGCAAGTTCACAGATTACCAAATGATCTGGTGCGCCTTGTACCATACCACCAAACACCCAGAAACCGGGGACGACTTGATCAGAAATGAAGCAGCTTGCCGAGATGTCTGCCGTTGCAGCGCCCGGTAATGCCGCCTGAACCATCGACGTGTCGCCAGTGGTGGGATTCATTTTGTAAATGCGGGTATTGTAGCCAGTACCCTGGGTATAGATGTAAAGTGGCTTGTTGTCGACATCAGCCGGATACCATGCCATACCGCCTACGCCACCATGGTTGGTATAAGTCTGAAGGACTATGCCCGAACGATTCACTTTGTAAATCGAGGAAACCGTGCCCCAATTCGAAACAAAGAACACATCTTCGTTGGGATCGTAAGCGACTGCACGGCAAAGGCCTACACCGACTGCTGTGCAGTTGATGTTTGCGGCAGTTACAGCGGCACCAGTGGTCGGGTCGAATGCGCGTAATGTTGCATCCCACGAACCGTAGATGTAGTCGCCGTCAAACGCCATATCGCGAATCGTAAATGCGCCTGAGGAAGCGCCAGGAATCATGAGTGTGCTGTCGACAAACGTTCCTTCCGGGGTAAACCGGAACCAACGGTCGCCGCAGGGTGCCCAAATAAAACCATTGGCATACTCTGCGCCATAGTTCTGTGCTCGCCGGCTGCCAAGATTCTCGATCTGGATATCACGAAGAATTTGCCACGGGGTGTTTACTTCGTCGATTGCCGGAATTGTCGTCGCAGTTATCATTGCATCGTCGGTCGCAGGAGTAATCTCACGAGTCGATGCATTATCCATGACCGGTCCTTGTTGCAATGCAGCGGTAAACGCCATCGGACCATCGCCGTTATTGTTCAAAGTGACATTGCCAAAAACGCTGTCGCCAATACCAACGGTTAAGTCAAGCGATGTCGGGCTGACCACTGCCATCGGGCGGCGCATGGTAAAGTTGTGCATTAACGAGTCACCAGTGATGTTGACTTGTCCGGTATAACCATTCCAACCAGCTTTGGTAGCGGTTACAGTTTGCGCGCCGGCATCGACTAAGAATCGATAGTAGCCTTGCGCATTGGTACGACCAGTACGGACGCCGCACTGAATATTGACGGAGTCAATCGGAGTGCCACCGGTGTTCGCTGTGACTGTACCATAGAGGATGTTGGTGGCTGCTTGCGCGTAGATTCTGACCGCTCGGCCGACCGCGATGTAAGCGGCATCGAAGGCAACTTGAAGTCCAACAGTTCCGGTACCATTTTCCACGCCGATAGTACCGCTATTCACGGTTCCACTGGTGGTATTGTATTGATACAGAATCGAACCATCAGGCATCAGGATGACTTGGAACGTTAAATTACTGCCCGTATCATTCCAACGGGTGCTGCCAATCCAAGACACCACAAAATTACCGTCGACGGTAGCATAGCGCACGTTGGTCGAAATTAAATCATCCCAGAATGGGCAAGCGATATCGTTTGGAACTGCCGCATTGGGAATTCCGACATTGGTGTACTCGGTCGATGTTTCTGTAGTATTAAAAGAAACCCAACCGTTGGTGCACACGACTAACTGGGTACGGTTCGTTCCATAGAATGGGAATCCAAAACCAATTGTTATCGGTGCCGAGATACCGTCGTCAGTCGAAGCGAAGGTAATTGCCGTTCCAGATGTTGAGATATCGACCCAGTTGTAAGTCGGACCGGTTGGTTCATTATTGTTGTCAATCCAACGATAACCGAATGCATCGGGACCGCCGGAAGCGTCAATCACCGGTGGATTCACCGAGTGAAAGGTTTGAACTTTATTCGAAGCTTCGGAAGAAACTACCATCCCGGTTGCGAGAACGATAGCAACCGTACTTTTCATCAGATTCCGAAGAAGCGAGCGCATTTTCATCATTCTTCCTCCATGTGGGTTTTTAACGGGTCATCGTACGTATTAAATGACTTCCTTCCCTATATTAGAGAAGATTCTCCTTGTTCACAAATGGTAAATGTAGTTTTCCAGAGTTGTCTTTCCAAGTATATTTTGCAGTTTTGGAACATGTAATGCCCCAGTTGTGTGATGAACGTCCAAAATTGCAGTTATCGAAAGCGATGCAAATGAAAAAGAGTCTTTTGGTTGTGTTTCTACTTGCCTTCGCAATCTCCGGGTGTGAGCTGCGACGTTCCGTAGTTGAGGGGAGATTGCTTGCTCTTGGCACTGATACCCCTTTGCCCAAAGTAACCCTGCGAATCGCCGGAAAGTCGGACACTGTGACAGCATTGACCATCACTGATGCCGATGGAAAGTTCCTGTTCGATCGGCTACGTTCCAATGAGACCTATCGGATTGTATCAGCGGACACTACCAAATTTTTGGTTTCTCCGGTAGAAGTCACTCTGGCGAAAGGTGAAAAGAAACAAACAACCGGTACTCTAAGAGGTATTGTCTCACCACCAAAGCCCGGGCTTTGGGCGTGGATTCGGGGAACTTGGCGGGAGCTATCCGCCTTGCGAACCGGTCGCACATTACAAATGTTGCGTTCCGTGGTTGATCAAGCGCAAATGGTTCCCCAAAGTGCTTCCCTTGTCGCATGGTTTCCCGGCAAGTACTGGGGCGGCGATTCGGATAGTAGCATTCAGTGGGTGGGCGGGATGTTACAGGATTCCCTGGTGCGCTTTACCGAAATCGCATTAAACGAAAATACTCCCGATGGCGAACCGGTGGCGATGGATCCTACCACGTTCGATAATTGGTCATATTTTGGTGTCTTTCCAGTACGTGGTCCCGACCGACCGGGACTGTACGCCGTCGTAATCCGTGAATCCGAACGCTCCGATCCAATTGTCTATCCGTTTTGGGTTCCTTCCGGCGGCAGCGCTCTTAATACGCAACAACCGGCATCAGTGACTTCCAACTTTGCAGGATCAATCACCGGTGGATTCGGCGGCATCGGTAACCTCGATACCAATGCAATCTTCCAACGCGCCTTACAAGCGGCGATGCAGGCGCTCAGTATGCGTTCCGATTCCCTACTCGGAAAAATCGGTAGTCCTGATACTAACCCAAATACTGTTTTGAGCGGGGTAGGTAACGTCCACTCGGCAGACGGAAAATACTTCACCAGTGAACAAGCGGAACGGTGGCGGCAGCAATTACGGTTAGCGATGACAGATCGCGATACATTTCGACGTCGACAGCTCTGGCGGGCAATTCGCGACAGTGCCGAAGGGAGCGATATCGCTCTTGATGCTGACCGTCTACTGATGCGCGATTTGAATGGATTGCCATTGAAGTGAAATATGGTAGTTCACCAGATAGATGATACTTGTTTCAATTATCGTGCAGCGGAGGAACTATGAGCCAACTGACACGGTTTGGGGTAGCGATGGAGGACGATTTGCTATCCCGGTTCGACGAGTTAATTCGTAAGAAGGGTTATCGCAACCGTTCGGAAGCAATTCGCGACTTAGTTCGAGAACAGATGATCCAGACCGAATTAGAAGACGGTGGGCAAAGTGTCTTTGGTGCTTTTGTTTTCACGTACGACCATCACCATCGGAACCTCGAAGCAAAACTGACGGAACTCCAACACGATCATATTCATGAGATAATCGCTACATCGCACGTCCATGTCGATCACGACCATTGTCTCGAGGTGATCTTGATGAAAGGTTCGGTAGCGGAAGTTAGCAATATCGCGGAAAAGATTCTCTCCATGAAAGGCGTCCAACACGGAAAACTGACATTGACGACATCGCTGCCGACCCCGCACCATCATTCCCATTAAACAAACGTGCGAGTTCATTCACAAATATCATCCATTGCTTTTCACTCGTTTACGGGAAGTGTTGTATCGTTCATGAGCCGATGTTGCACCATCCGGTCGATGTACCAGTAAATATCCTCCGGCCAATTCCGAACGATTTTATCGAAACTTCCGTAATCCCCGGCATACAGCGTGCGCGACGCTTCCTCGAACCCGGATCGATCCCCGGCTAATACGGTCATAATCCGCAAAATAGCATCGCGAGCAGAACGTTGCCGTTCCCCCTCTGGATCACGCTTCCTGGCTTCCTCGACTAACCGTCGCAGCGTAGCTGAGATGCCGTTCGGTTGCGATTCCAACCATTCCCAATGCCGCGGTAACATAGATATTTCCCGGGAAATTACTCCCAACTTCGGTCGACCGGGACGATTCGACGGTGCATTTGATACTTCTTGTACCGCCATGATCGGATGTTCGGCTATCCGGGCAATTACCTCTGCGACTGTACCCTGAAAATTGAAATCGATCTGTTTACCGGTCCAATCGTCGAAAATCAATACATTGGTTGGACAATCTCGACCCTCGAATAGTTTTACCCGGGTTAATACATCCATCAGTTCACCCGACGCGATCATATAAACCCCAACAAATGCGGTGTAGGTGTGTTCAAACTCACTCATAAGTACTCTCCTTTGTCTTCTCAGACAGGACATTCAAAGTTTCTAATATACACTGGGTAAAACTGTTTCCAAAATTACCAGGCAATAAATCACTGAAAGCGTCTTGATAGACAATCGATTTTATCAAAAGTGAGTGCCAGTGTAACTTTGAAATATGTACAGTGTTTACTATATTCACGATGTTGTTAATCTGTGAATGGAGTGCCGCGATGGGAATCGCTGAACGAAAAGAAAAAGAGAAGCGCGCCATGAGGCAGCGGATATTAGTCGCTGCGATGGAATTATTCGTCGATTTTGGATTTCAACGGGTCTCGATCCGGAATATCGCCGAAAAGATTGAGTATAGTCCTTCAACGATTTACCTCTACTTTTCCGACAAGAATGCCATTTTGCTTGAATTACTGAACGAGGGATTGGATCGCTTAAATGAGAAGATTCTCCAGCATCATCAGATTGCCGACCCGGTCGACCGCCTCATTGCCTACGAACGTTGTTACTTAGAATTTGCTTTGGAAAATCCCCAATACTATGAAATCATGTTTATTCAGGGATTACCTATTCAACGGCCGGAAGACGGTTTCGCGACGGAGAAAGGGGAGCGGCTATACAAAGTATTTGAGGAACTCCTCGCGGAATGTCAAGCTGCCGGACATCTGCAAAACCAAAATGTACGGGAACTCACCATTTTACTGTGGTCGACTTTACATGGATTCTGTTCACTGTATATCCGGCAACGGCTTCGGTTCGCTAACATTGACGATGCGTCGGTGCACGATTTCATCGAGCGCACCTTACTGACGATCCGCAGTTGGTTACGATAGTTGACCTAACTGCGCAAACAAACCCATCGACGGAGTTTCGTCAAGTTACCGCCACGAGAATTCTCTTTGCGCATCTCTTATCTGCTATCTACCAATCGTGCTACTGGTAGCCCGCTACTTTCCCTCGTCGATGATCGTTCGGTGCAAGGTCTTGCGTCGAATAAGTGATGTTAGTTAACTTAACTTTCGAGAGGTTCATGAAAGAAATTCAAATAAAGGAGCTATATGATAAAATGAAAATGTTGTTTTGAATCGAAAGGTCGAAAATGTTAAGAATCGCTTCCACCTCAACTATGTCATTGTTGGGTTTCCTATATATGGCATGTTTCCTCGGTTGCAGTTATGGTGACGGATCTGAACCAACAAACAGAAATTACCCTCCATTAACTCCCGTATATCAATATCCAGCGGATAGCTCTGCCAACGTTTCAACGACTCCATCCCTCAAGTGGGAAGGTACTTCTTTCAATTATCGTTACGATATATATCTTGATTCGATAAACCCACCGACTAAACAAATCTCTCTTGCACAAGGACATAACTGGGTGAATGTGTCGACTTTACAGTATAACTCGGTTTACTATTGGAAAGTCGTCGCGACCGATGGCATAAATCCGCCTGTAAGCGGACCAGTGTGGTGTTTTACAACTCGCCAGCCGACCTACGGCAGTTATCCTGGTGAAGTGCGTTCGTTTCCACTTGGTTCGACCGGTTTGACAATAGAAATGTGCTGGTGTCCGCCGGGATCGTTTCAAATGGGTACTCCGGTGCGGGGGGTTAGTACCGATAAGCTTGAATCGCCCGTTCATACCGTAACGATTGCCGAAGGATTTTGGCTGAGCAAGTACGAAGTAACGCAAGGACAGTGGACTGCAGTAATGTCGTACAATCTCTCTGCTTTTCGCGATCGTTCAAACAGTAAACTACTGCCCGTGGAAATGGTTCAGTATAACGAGGTTCAAATGTTTGAAGTAAACACCGGCGGTGATTACTTTTTACCAAGCGAAGCTCAGTGGGAGTATGCTTGTCGCGCTGGCACATCAACATTGTTTTACTGTGGTGATACCTTATCGAGCGGCTCGATTGGATCGTTCATTAGGAGTAACTCTAATTCAAACGGCGTTACGCATCCGGTTGGTGAAAAGATCGCAAATGCATGGAACCTGCACGATATGAGCGGCAACGTCTGGGAATGGTGTGAGGATTTGTACCATGACAACTATAACGGTGCACCTTGCGATGGAAGCCCTTGGGTAACGGACGCACAAAACTCAAATCACATAATTCGCGGTGGATCTTGGATGCACAATTTGGACGCTTGCCGTTCGGCGTTTCGTTTTGCCAAGTATAGTGGAAAATATTACATCGGATTTCGTCTTTGCCGTCAACCGTAATAACGTTTTACAACGACGATAAAATCGGAAGTCGCTTATCGATGGTGAGATTAGCGGCTCGATTATTACAAGACTCGGATTTTTCGTATTATCGGTAACGGTTTTTGGAGAAAAAAGAATGTCGGAAATGAACTACGATCTTATCGTCATCGGCTCGGGTCCCGGTGGTTACGAGGCGGCGATTCGCGCCAGTCAATTGGGTTTGAAAACTGCTGTGGTCGAGGAGAAGCACCTCGGCGGCATCTGTCTGAATTGGGGCTGTATCCCGACGAAAGCGCTGCTGAAGTCGGCGGAAACGTTTAAGCTGCTCGCCCATGTCAACGATTACGGGCTCTCGGTCGAGAATCCGAAGTACGACTGGAAAGCGATTATCGCCCGTTCCCGCAAAGTCGCCGATATGTCGATGCGCGGCGTACAGTTCTTATTCAAGAAGAATAAACTCGAACACTTACAAGGTCGCGGCGCCGTGAGCGGCAAAAACGAAGTGTCGGTTACCGCCGCCGATGGTACGAAAAAAGCGTACACCGCCAAGTTTATCATGGTGGCGACGGGAGCGCGTACCCGCGAACTTCCCACGATTAAACTCGATCACAAGAAAGTGATTGGCAGTCATGAGGCGATGTCGCTCCCCGAACAGCCGAAATCGCTGGTGGTGATTGGCGGTGGTGCGATTGGCAGCGAATTTGCCTACTTCTACAATGCATTCGGAACGAAAGTCACGCAACTCGAAATGCTGCCGCGACTGGTACCGGCGGGCGATACTGAACTCGGTGACTTGCTCACGAAGAGTTTCCAGAAACAGGGCATCGACGTCAAAGTCAACGCAATGGTGAAATCGGTCGAGCCGACGAAAGACGGCGTCAAGGTGACTTGGACAACCAACGGGAAAGACGAAGCGATCGATGCCGATGTCGCATTAATGGCGATTGGCGTAACCGGAAACGTCGAGAATTTGGGACTGGAAACGCTCGGGATCGCTATCGAAAAAGGCGCGATAAAAGTCAATAAGGATTATCAGACCGCACTGCCGAACATCTATGCGATTGGCGACTGTATTGGTTCGCCGTGGCTTGCCCATACCGCCAGTGCCGAAGGCATTCACGCCATCGAGCACATGGCGGGCAATAAACCGCACCACATCGATTACGACAGTATGCCGGCGGTAACTTATTGTCAACCGCAATTTGCGAGTATCGGACTCACCGAGCAGCAGTGTATCGATAAGGGTCTCAAAATTAAAATCGGACGATTCCCGTTCAGCGCCAATGGGAAAGCCCGCGCGGCAGGCGAGACCGAAGGGATGGTGAAGGTGATATTCGACGAAAAATATGGCGAACTGCTCGGGGCACATATTCTTGGCCATGATGCCGGGGAATTGCTTTCCGAATTGATTATTGCGAAGTCGTCGGAATCGACCGGACACTTGATTCATCACACGATACACAGCCACCCGACACTATCCGAAGCGATTAAGGAAGCTGCTGGTGTCGCGTATGGTGTCGCAATTAATATCTAATTCCAATAACACATGAAAATGTAGGGGCGGCTGGCAGTCGCCCATGAGTAAGGGCGAATCTTGTGTTCGCCCTTTTTATTTTTACTGGTCGGGAGACCTGTCCATACCCATCCCGTCTGTAGGGGCGTGCCGCGCAGGCCCTTTGTTGTGGGGGCCGAAACGCTTCGACCCGAATTTCGTACGGGCTTGGAAGCCCGTAACCACCACCAACAACGGAACGGGTGAACGTTTTCGGTGCCGCCCCTACCCGAATCATCGGGCGCAAGCGTTAGCGCACCTACTTTATATAATGGAGGGGGAGAACTTGGGTCGGGTGGGTGGAAGTTTGCACTTGTAGATAGTAGGTACCGGAAGGCAGGGAACCGGGCAAGAGGATCGATTGCACAAGGATTCCGGTATGAGGTTGATAACTCGCAATCGTTTGTCCGAGGAGATTATACACCAGAATCCGATTGGTTTGCCGCCCTCCCATAAACAGTGAGAACCTACCATTGGTAGGGTTGGGATAAATCGTAAACGGATTGGTTGGTAATAGCGAGGATTGCTCGTGGGCGACTTGATTGCGGACCCGCCGAGTCAGCATCCGGTTCGCATAGCCAATCGACAGGTCGTTGCCTCGGGCATCGATCCGGAGGATCCCCGTACCTTGGTCAACTGGCAAAAAAGTCGAACGAGGAAAGGTATCGGTGACAACCCAGCCATTTTCACGGGTGCACGCCACCATTTCAAATTGTTGTGTGATATAGTGTTGACCACTTGAATCCAACCCCCAACGGGGACGAAATTGCCAAATCGTATCGGGAGTATCGCAAAATACGGGTAGACTATACGCCCCCGGTTCCCGAAAAACCGTATCAACCTGTAGTAAAGTTAAACTGTCGGGATGGATGCGGTACCCAATCGTATATGAGGTGTCGTAATCGTAGCCATCGAATTGGTAGAGCAAGCGGGAACGGGAGGAATAACAAAAACCATCGGTGCCGTAACCAACATTTGGCAAGTAGATTACTCGTCGGACTTCCACTGGTCCGACGATATGACTCGAATCGCTAAAAACGTGTGTGACGTATTGAATCGGTGAGTAGGTTGACCAAATATATGCCCCCCCATCCCCATCGTGACAAATGTAGATCGGAGTGCCATAGGTCTCAAAAGGAAGATGTACTAATCGATTGAGGGTGCCGTCAGGATTGATTTTTGTGTAATATCCGAAAGTACCTGACAAATATAGGTTGCAAGAATCGTCCAGATCGCCGTCCACAATCCCGATGTTTGTGTTTACAATCGTTTGCCAGTCTCGTAAGGTGTCGCCATTCCGATTAAACACAAAGGAACGAAGAACTCCTTCTCGTTGTAAAACAATAACAACATCTCCATTCCGATTGACAAAACTCTGTGTTTTTTCTCCGACATTAATTGTAGACAATGGACGTGACCAAAGTTTTCGACCAGTTTGCAGTTCGTACAACGAAATGTAACTACCATTATCGGGTTGGTACGGCATTCGATGAAGCTCAAATTCGGCGTAGTATCCGAGTCCATTGCTGTGGGCTTGGCCACTGGTGTAATTTGCTGCCATCGAATCCAATGGAACCCATTCCGCCCTTGCGAGCGAGCAGAAAAGAAAGAGAATCAAGAGGGTGAGAAGAAAATTGCGTGTCAAAGGAAGCGAAGCGAAGAACCGGTGGGTAGAAGATAGCATTGCATTCGTCGGATGAGGAATGCGACTGACATTGATAACAGCAATCTTTTTCATACCAGTTACCTCCCATCACCAACATCCATTCATCATAATCATCAAGTCATCCACAAGATTCCACAAGATTCCTCAAGGAATCGAAACGATTCATCACGTTAGAAATATAACATCGGATGTAATCCATCGCTATCGTTTTCGCAGGTTTGCCAATTCCTGCGCATAGATTTTCAGGGCGGGCAGGATTGCCGACACCGCTGCGCTGATATGACGATGGTTATGGGCAACGCCCGCCATAAATTCATCCATCGATAACGGAACCGGACCGATACCATTTCCCCAATTATCGATACATACGAGTAGCGCATAAGGCATTTGCAATTCACTGGCGATACTCAGTTCCGATGCGCACGTCATTCCGACATAATGGGCGTAATCGCTGAGCCACTGGATCTCGGCGCGGGTCTCAAAGCGCGGCCCGCGGGTCTGTGCATACACCCCGCCATCGATGCACTCGAAGCCATGAAATTGCAATTCCGAAACGACAACCCGGCGCAGTGTCATATCGAATTCCGGAATCGAATGGATGCGATTTTCTTCGGTACAAATCGTATCGATGATATAGGGACTAAAAATATCGTCGGGAACACCCAACATGCCGGGCGCAACATCCGAATCCAACGAACCGACCGAACCCAATCCCAGCGCAAATGTCCCCACTTGCTTAGCCGCCGCGAGATTTGCCGCATGGTTAATATGATGAGGAAGCGTTTCGCCATCTTTTCCGTGGCGGGGAATCACCCATACTTCATTCGAATAATACGCATAGGTCGAACCGTAGGGGGTATTAACGATACAGTCGGATTCGATGGGAAGAATTTGCGAGAGATCGATGGTTCCGGTTAACAACACCGGAACGGAAGTGTTCTCAGGATTCGGTTTCGGCATCGCTGCGCTCCGTCTCTTTTCTCGCCTCGTTGATGATTTTTCGCAATTCGCGACCTAATTTCTGGAGAACGATTTCCCAAGTGAATTCCTTCATCGCGCGGTCAAGAGCGGCTTTTCCCATCGCGATTCGGCGGGGTTCGTCCTGCCAAAGGGTATTGATCGCATCGGCAAACGCTTTCGATTTCGCCTCGGAAACGACGATGCCGGTTTCCCCGTCGACGACTGCTTCCGGCAAGCCGCCACGATTGGAAACCACCGCGGGAATGCCGCAGGAAGCTGCCTCCAGAGCCGGTAATCCAAATCCCTCCAATGTGCCGAATTGTTCGCTATGAGAAGCAAGTACGACAAATTGCGCCGTACGATAGACGCTGATCAATTGCTCATCGTCGACTGAACCCAACCAGCGCACCCGGTCGAAAATACGATACTTATCGGCAAGCCGGCGCATTGTCCGCTCTTCGGGGCCGCTTCCCACTAACCACAGTTCCGGTCCCTCTGGCGGCGGCAAGAGATGCGTCATTGCCTCAAGCAGCAGGGCGTGGCCTTTTTCGGGAACCCAACTGCCAACATTCAGTATACCGCGCGGCGCTTTATCCAGCTCCAATTTCGCTAATACGGCGGCGTCGGCTTTCCCGGCGCGGAACCGCATCGTATCGACTCCATTGGGGACGACGACCGCACTTTGCGATAACGGTTCCGGCAAACGTTGCTTCACCGCCTTTGAGACAGCGAATACTTTTTTTGATTTCAAGATCGGCGATTTCGCCGTGAGCCGCTCATTGCCATGAAAAATGGCGGTGAATGGGATACCATCGCGATGTGCCCAGACGGCGACCTCTTCCGAAAACAGATCTAATTTGGGAATCAGTACTAAATCGGGTTTCTGGTGGGTGAGTACTTCCTGCCACGACAACTCGCTGCGGTGTCGCCGCAACCAACCGGGCGTCCAGTTGCTTTCGATCAGGGTGATGACATCGAAGCCGGGCGGTACTTCCCCCCCTTTGACGACACTGGCTTTCGTCCACAGCGTAATGTCGTAATGCTGCCGCAACAGTCCACGGCAAATCTCAAAGGTGTAAGCCGCGGTTCCCCCCACCATCGGCGGAAAGGCGGATGTTGCTACCAGAATGTTCATAGAGCAAAGGTAGTCGTTTGGTACACGAATCTCAATGCAACGGTTAGGCAAATCACATTGAACATAGAAGTGGAATTATTCTCTTGTCTTAGTGAGGAGTGGCATGCGAAACCATGGGCACAGACAAAAGTGTTTGTCTTACTGTGTAGCGGCAGAACCTCTGGTTCGCCCTTTCAGTGGTGGTTACAGGATTCCAATCCTGTTTTCTCTATGCCAAATGTACAGGTCTTGAGACCTGTCGGTACCCTGCCGAAAAACGGGTTTGGAAACCCGTAACCACCACTCTGCCTGTCTTCGCGAGGAGCGAAATGTGCAACCTTGTGCGCATGAAGCGACGTGGCGATCTTGTTTGTCGGACAAGATGATCCAACATCCAAATTGGGCGACCCAGAGGGTCTACCCCTACAAAAAAATTATCGAATTGCACAAATCACTTGTGAGTTAAACTTGAGTAGTTTACGTTGTACTCATCGTAGCAAGGAATTTTGTATTGGGTACTGACAGGTCTCCAGACCTGTAAAAGGGTAGCGACAGGCGTCCTCGCCTGTGATGTAGGGGTTCGATTTATCGAACCCGTGGTAGGGGCGCAAACGCTTGCGCCCGAGTGAAGGCGCAGACCCTCTGGGTCGCCCTTGCTGGTGGACAGACAAGAGTGTCTGTCCTACGATGTAGTGGTGGTTACGGGCTTCCAAGCCTGTCTTCGCTAATTGTTCCAATTGTATAGGT
>JAOTSC010000055.1 GCA_030247525.1 bacterium
CCAACTAAGCTGTTTCATCGTGATACCTCTATTTTGACGCGAGGTCGGAAATGAATGTCGCATACACGGTTATTAGGGCGTATGCCAAACGCCCCTACGCGACAGGTCTGGAGACCTGTCAGTACCCATCGTATATAATTACAGGCGAGGACGCCTGTCTCTACCTATGTCAGACAAGAGTGCCTAACCTCCAGTACGGGCGGACATTTTCTGTGCCGCCCGTACCCACCGCGACAGGAACCCGCCTTGCGGTTCGCCGAAGGTAATGTCGCGACCACGGTTTTTGGGGCGTATGCCATACGCCCCTACCCAAAAACATTACTTAATCATAACGACTTTCTTGACGGCGGCGAAGGTTCCCGCTCTTACTTGGATAAAGTAGACGCCACTGCTGGCGGGTAGTCCGGTGTTGTCGAGACCGTTCCACTGCATAATGTAAGACCCCGCTGTGATCTTATCCATCGATTTACAGAAGACTTCTCTCCCTAATGCATCATAGATAGTATACATCATAGAACCAGTCAAAGGAAGGTCTACCCGGAACTGGATCGATGAATTGAATGGATTGGGGTAGGGGTTGCCCAATTGGTAGCTCTCGGGAATCGGTCGAGTTTCTGTATTGGTTGGGCGACGGTGCTGGTATAACAACCGTCGTAATTCGTTTACCTTGTTCTCGCGTGCAACCCATGATCGACAAACCTCATCTCCACGCTTGTTTTCCGGACCGGCAATCGGCTCTAAGAAGACGATAGCAATTGCAGCGAGAATAGAGTCTTGGAAGCTCAGTGGTGCGATACGGAATTGCTGGTACGTTTGGTACGCAGCTTCGGGATCGCTATGTAACAGTTGCAGCAATGGTTTGTAATTGCGAACCGCTTCAAACATATCGGTGCTGTCATAACTGGTTTGGAAACTGTCTTGGAGCGCAAGGTTTTGCTCGTAGGTCCAACCACAACGCTCATTCGTCGCAAACAATAGTGGTACAGCATGGGAGCGTACAGTTGTTTTCAATTGGGTGTTTGTGACAGACGTAAAAAAGATTTGGCGGGCAGTCTCATACTCACCCTCATTGAGCGCTTGTATACCGTCGATAACCGGATTTTCCTCCCAAAAGATGTTTGCCGGGGGTAAGGGAAGGATGTGTGGTAACCGAACTTCGTTTACCATATCCACATGGTAAAATCTTGCACCGTCAGCATCTGGATGGTTTTCTATGTTGTCCCACATCCGATTTGTAACTTCTGCTTCTATGGCAGTGCCCCACCACACATAATCCAAACACTGATCAGATGGAGCGATACGAATTTCGATCTCTCCAAACTCTTCAATTTCAGTAAATTCTTCGTTACTGCGCACTAAATGACGATTGGACGTAGGTACAGTTGACTGGTCGAAAATCGAGTTGTTAACGATATGTGGTGCAACAGCCCCATTTTCTAAGAAGAATTGTGCGCCGGTTGCTTCCGGTACTTCCCCTAAACCATTATTGAAAATGCGGTTGCCACGTGACCGTAAAGCATTAAAGAAGTAAATAGAACTAACGCCAAGCTTACGAACACCGAACCAGTCATTACTATCGATGTCGCACTCGGTTAACAAAGCATAAGCCAGTTCCCCAAATACAATGCCGACACCATCGGGATTCGTAACAACGTTGTGTTGTGGAACATGAGTTGCATGAGTAAATCGACAGCGCGATATCGTGTTTGTATTTAGCATCTCCATATCGCTGTTTATGATGAGTCCGTTGCCACCGTAAATATTTGTTACAGTGTCGCGATCCAGTTCGAAATAAGAACGAATTATTTCTACACCGACACTGGGATCGGATTCGATGGGTGGGGTTGCTGTGCCAACATTTCCGTCGATCTTGCTGTTGGTTAGCTTAAGCGAAGAAAACGACCAGTCTTCTGGCAACATGCCAATGTAACCATCAACATTGCTATTAACGTAATATATATTGATCGCTTTGTGATACGGTAACCGATGTTCGTCACCGTCATCATCTTCCATTATCAAACGGTTAATACTAACGAAAGCGTCTGAAAATGGTGGCGTCAATCCTTCTTCTTCCTCAATCACACTAATTCCCATTCGCTTGTTACTCACTAAAGTTTCCGTGAAGCGATCAACGCTCAGCGTATCGAACTTAACAGCGCGGTGTTTGATATGCAGCGCATCAAGTCCATAATCCCCATTATTATCATCGCGGTTGTTCGTTCCCGGCGAAACAATAGCATTATGAAAGACGAGCGTATCAGAATACCCACCGTCTTGTATGCCATATATTTTCACACCATTACGCATATCTTCAAACTTCAATCGTGACATCGGTGTGGGTGTTGATGGTGTTACTCCTCCAGTAGCTGAACTGCTGAAGACAATGCCCTCCCACGGTTTCTTTTCAAACACCCCTGATTGGCTCCACTTTCCACCGTTGAAAACTATGAAGCCATTAAGTCCTGCGTAGGGTGCATTCGCCACCGCAGTAGGCACCGTCTCTAAGCGTCCGTCAACAGTAATATTCGTTAGACCATTTTCGGTAGTATTGACAAGATGGTAATCCATGTAAACTTTCGTTCCTGCCTCCACTGTCAATGTTTGGCCGATGGGAACGGTGATGTTGGTTCCGACAAATTGGTAGTCGCCGCTCTTAAGGGTTCCGGAAAGCGACAATTCATCTAATTCATCGCCCATCATCACACATACATTTCCTGCTCGATAGATTGGCAATCGATTCTGATTCAAAGTCGGGTCCGGGAAATTCGGATTAAACCCACCGCCACCATACACGCCAAGATCACCTCGGGTTCCATTAAAGTCGCGGCATTCTGTAACTTCGATCGGAACGACATTGATTGCCGGTGAACGATAATCAAGATGATAGCGGTAAGGAATTGTGTACGAATTATGTTGTATACCTGGGAGGAGTACTAACTTGGGGTCGCCGACAACATTTTCTTGGATGGTCGAGTGGTTTGGAGCAAAACGACTCCACGCTTGCGATCCGTTACTACTCCAACCAAGATTGTAATTCAAAGCAGCAGTAAATGGGAATACATATGCCGTAGCTGTTGGACTGCTTAACTGGCAAATATTCGCGTAAACAGTGATCGAAGCGTTACTGTTTATCGAGAATCCTTGCCCATTGAAGTTTGCCTCGTTTACTATTGTATTGTTTAAAAAAGACGACGTACCACCCCCATTGTCGTGAGCAACGAAAACAGCCGTATTTGAAACGTTGTGGATAACGTTATGTGCAAAAAGCTCTGGCGCACGAAGAAGATCAAAACCAACTGAGCCGCCGTAGACTTCCGTATACGTTATCGGGACACTGGTACAGGGCGAATGGTCATAGAAATTTGTTCCGGCATTTAACGAGAACCGTGTACCCCTAAAGTTACTCCCTGGCAGTAAACAACGGTTGGAATGATACCCATTCAACTCATTCTGTGCAATAACAGAGTTGTTAAGATAAAGCAATGGGTCATCGTTCTGAGTTGATGGGGCTTCAAGGCAAAATCCGTGCCCACTATTTAGCATAAATTTTGGCCCTGTAAAAGTGGGTCCATCACCAATCGGGAAACTTGTTGGGCTGGAACCGAGTGGAAAGGTACTGATTTCTGTGTGTGTAGCTGATGCAGATAGCGTAAAACCATTGAGCGCATTTCCAGAAAATTCGCCGCCAAAGATTTGAATCTCATTGTGGTATCCGCTAATCAACATACCGTGACCATGGCTTGCACCCTGCATATGACTTAACGTACTAGTGAGCCAACCTTGATATTGATCCATCCATACGCCGGCTTTTGAATTGGTGTTGGTAACCAGTGTATTATTGTAAAATGTACAATTGGTAAGAATGATGTTGGTACCGCCGTAACTCCCGTTGAGTAGTACGTTTTCGTCTCGAGAAACGGACCATAATCCATTCCAGTCATTCTGGTAAACTTCACAATATTCCATCTTTAATTTGTGGCTTCCCGCTGAAGTGCGGTTAGGTGCCGAACTAGGTCTTTGATCGATCAAAACACCATTGTTGGCGTTGGTGTAAATCAGTGCCGGATCTTCGCTGTTCAGTGCCCCACCAATATTTACATCATTTCCGGTCCCCTTTACATAAACACCATCGAGCGTGTGATTGAAAATTCTTGGGATCCCCCTCATATCAAAATGGACTTCTTCGTTTTGTTTTCCGTGGAAGACTTGCATGTCTTCAATTTTAGGACGGATTTCCAATAAATTTAGATCTGCATAAGCAGAATTGAGACATACTCCGTACTTTAGAGGTGGACTAAGCAGATTACGACAACCTTCTACATAGATTTCCGCCCCTACATAAAATGCATTGTTGTCAATTTGATACGTTCCACCAGAAGTGGCAACAAACCCGCCTTCTGGATTGTAGCGGACGTAAAGTGGATACCTGACCTCCCCAGCCCCAGTTGTTCCTCCGATCAGGAATTTGTTCCGATGAATACGCGGCGAAGTAGCATCTGCTTTTAGGAGAATACCAGCTTGACGGTTGTTTTCGATCCACCCTTCCATGGGTCGATTTTCATCTGGATTGGTGGTAACAACAAGGTAGTGTTCATAACCTTTAGCATTAATCCCATTTTCGTTTTCGGCGATCTTACATCCGGTTACTATTACCTTTCCAATGTATTCGACTCCCATTTCTCTCAATCGCTCTGGATCGTAACAATGCCCATTTCCACGGATTGCGATCCCATCACCCGAGCAGTATCCGATTCCAACATCAAAGAGAGAAACAAACTCTAAGTTGATTTCTGGTTCGTTGGCAGTGAGAGACTTTGTTCCGACTCGAACGCCGTGGGTTTGGTCTTGAAGCGGTGTCCCAACCGGTGGATCGAAGCTTTGATATCCACAATTTAAAATGTACGTAGGAAAGGGTCGCCCAGTGTTAAGTGGGTCGCCTTGCTCTGTTGGTTGGGTTGGATTCGTTACAGGATCGCGTTCAAAGATTACAGGCGTCCAAATTGCGACCATATTTGGAGTTGCTTCGTTTTCATTATACAACTTCAACCCATTGGAAAAGGCACGATTGATTCCACAGTTTCGAAACCAGACTTTTTTAAAGGAACCGTGGGTTAAGTTGAAGCCGTTCGCCTCAGTTGTCATTGTTGAGTGCCGCCTTGAACCAACATCAGTAATAGTGCATCCCAACAGAGAAATCTCAAAGCTGTTTAACTCTGCGCCATAATCAGTGAAGTGGTGTCCCACCCGGATACCGTCTAACCCAGTTTCATCAATTTGTAATCGATTGATTCCTCCCGATTGCACTAATCCAGTCGAGAACGTCGCACAGTCAACAAAGATGCCGTAGCCTCGCAAATTGTGGAATCGAATCGTTTCATTTGAAAAAGTTGAAGAGACGATGGATCCAGATAAGCCAAATTCAGAAACAAGAGAGTTTTCAAAGTAGATACCACTGCCACAATAGTTAACCGCGGGAAAACTTGCATTTTCGCTCTCCCATTTTACGCTAACGGAACCAGCGCAATTTGCCTTTATTGCCGCCCCCAATTCACTTCCTGTAAAGGCACCCACGGCATTGTAACCAAAGTATCGAAAACTGGTGTGATCTAATTGAAGGTTCTCGATAAAAAAATTAATATTTGGATTTGTGCCATTACCGCCATAAAAGTAAATGCCATTTTTGCTTAAAAGTCCTTCGGTTGTGCTAATTCCGGAAAAAGTACAGTTGACTACATTAATCAAACTAAACCGAACTACCTGTACTGTTTCAGTTTCTCTTGGATCACGTTTAAATACAACAGCACTTCCCGGCATGTTTACCCAAGTTGAGTTATTGATCCAAAGATCATATCCCCCGATACCGGTGCCTGTAGTGTGTTCAATGTTAACTGCTCCAGTCGTTGCATCTACCCCCAAACCATTGAATGTGCAGTAATTAAAATTAGGAGGGTACATTCCAACAAACCCCCAATTCCCTCCAGTGTTGTTACAGGTTTGATCAAGGATCTCAATGCATCCACCGGATGTACCAGCTTGTTGTGAGAAGGTAATCGGGTTTGTTGTCCCATCAGCAATCAAAGCAGTTCCGGCCATGATAAGCCGACCATTGTTGCCAAATGTCACGGTGATACCGGGATCGATTGTTAGTGTCTGTGGCAGTGGCGGTTGTTGATCATTTCTTATAATGTAGTAGTTGTCATTGATTACTGGAGGAGGGTTTTGACTATCCCAAGTGATAGGTGCCTGCAGGTATACATCCGAGTATGAGGTTTGCACTGATGCAAGCGCGATTAACAAAAACACAATCCTAATGATTAGGGTAGATATACGACTGGAATGCATGATGACTCCTTAGTACGATGTAGGAAGACTCTTTCACATAGTTTCATGAAGCACACGTATGCAGATCACACACACTACCTGTAATCTAACTTGATGTTCTTCAAGTTTTGAGATGCCCAAAAACGAACATGCTTTGCGTCATACAATTGAATAAGGGAAAATGATTACTTCCTCTTTCAAAATCGGGACGCAAAGTTGCTTAAGAGCGGTCTACGCGTGATTGCACAACACAAACCGCAACAACTTGTGAGGAGCTGTTACAAAGGATACCGAATGTACTCAGTGAATAACCGGAATGAGTTTGAGGAAAAATTAACCAGAAGAAAGAATTGGATTTTATACATCACGGCATCCTTAACACACCTCTGATTTAAACTACTTCTTAAGGTTGGAAATGTCAAGCAAAATACACAAATATTGAAACTTACAAATAATCAAATCTTTATATCGATTGTTTGGCGTGTTCAGGGCGGTTGGTACTCATTCAGTCTAGTTTCACACGACCAGCAAAGCGGGTTGAGATTTCTAATCTCTGGCGATTTGCTTGAGGAGCGGTTCGTTTCTGAGTATACTCAGTAAACATGAACGCAAAGTGAATCAACTACCGGAGTGGACTTGACGGACCTCAAAGAACTGCTCGATTTCGAAATCTACCCAAATCTGAATCGGCTCGAACTCTTAGCGGATTTACGGCCCGCCGATCATGGCGGTTATCTCTTGCTCACTTGCCCTAGTTGCGGAAAGCGGGAAGCGTATCTCTACCAATCGAGTACTGTGATCCAGTGCAACCGGTTGAACAAGTGCGGCGCTCGGGTTTCGTTATGGGACTATTACCAACAGAAAACCAGTGCCAGTAACCGTGAGGTACTGCAGGAATTTGCCCGGCTGGCCGGTGTGCCGCTTACCCGCAGCGCATACTCGGAAGAACAGTGGCGCAACGCACAGTTGCGGGCAAAAGTCATGGAAGCTGCCCATGCCCTGTTCCAGAAATCCTTGTGGGAATCCGCCGGAAAACCAACCTTAACCTATCTGCGTACCCGCGGGTACTCCGATGAGGAAATCCGGTCGATGGGGTTGGGGTGTTATGTTCCGCGCGAAGCACTCAAAGTACACTTAGTAAACTGTGGTTACGAAGTAAACATAGTAAATGTGACAGAATTCGGACTATCAACTAATCCCCGGCTTGGAAAGACCCATACCCTCGCGATCCCTTACCGCGATCCGGTTGGACGACTCAAAGGATTTATTGTCCGAACCATCGGCAGCGACGATCCAAAATATCTCTTTACTGCCGGGGTCGAAAAAAGTTCGTTGTTCAATCTCCGCGGTCAGAAGTCCTCCGAGATTATCGTTACCGAAGGCTTTCTCGATGCATTACTGGCGTCGGCACGCGGGATGCTCAATGTCTGTGCCACCGGTGGTGCGCAACTGACCGAAACGCAAGTCGAAAACGCGAAACGGTACGGCGTAAACCGAGTGATACTTGCGCTCGACAGCGACGAAGCAGGTCAAGCGGGAACCGAACGTTCGATAAAGTTGCTGGCGAAAATGGGTGTTGCCGCGTTTGTCCTCCCCCTCCCCCCTCCCTTTAAGGACCCTGACGAATATATTCGAGCCGAGGGGATTCCTGCCTTTCAATCCTGTGTAACCCAAGCCGCCCGCGGGGTACGCTGGATGGCGGCGAGGCTGGTGCAGCAATATGACATGACAACCGATCGTGGTTTGCAGGAAGCAGTCGATGCTGCTCTAACTTTCGACCGCCACTTGAGCGATCCGCTCGACCGGGAGGTTTTTTGGCACAGTATACAAAGTACACTAAGTATACACGATGATACGTTGCAAGCGCTGTTGAGCGCTTCCCGGGAACGAAACCGGCAGGAACAACTTGCTCAACGGCTGCAAGGCGTTGTCCGTGAAACCCAAGGCATGTTACGCGAGGGGAAAGCGGAAAGTGTCCCCGGCTTTTTAGAGCGGATCATCGCGAAGGTAAAGCCGCTTTCAGCGCCTCCCCTCCCCGCTCCCTACACATTTTCGCAGTTGCAAACGGATATCCAAACCACCAGCGAAGGTCTCGCTACCGGCTATCCATCGCTCGACAAAATTCTGCAGATTCCCAATGAAGCGATTACCATTATCGCCGGTCGGCCGTCGCATGGGAAAACCACTTTGTTGATGAATCTCTGCCGGAATCTCGTTGAGCAGTATCCCGAAAGGCGCTTCCTGTTTTTTTCCTACGAAGAGACCCGGAAACAACTTGGACTTAAGTTTTTAACCATGTATGCCGGCGCTATCATTGACGAAGCCCGTAACCTGCGGCAGTATGAAAACTATCTTCGGGGCGACAACAGCGGTCAACCAGCAATCCAGCAAGCGGCAACGAAATTTCAGAGTATCACCGAGACAGGCCGGTTGCTGCTGGTGGATGAGCCGTATCAAGTGGACGATTTAGCAAATGTATTGGCGATGTATACCGAACTATTCCCGGTCGGCGCGGTTTTCATCGATTACATCCAGAAAGTTCGAATTCAAGGAAAATTCGCGACCCGGCAACTCGAACTGCAGAAGATTAGCGAACGCTTACTCGAAACTGCGAAGTCGCTCCGGCTACCGATCCTACTCGGCGCGCAGCTCGGTCGGGACAAGGACAGCAAAGATAAGGTACGGCTTGACAATTTGCGGGAAGCCGGCGACATCGAACAAGACGCCAACCTGGTGCTGGGGTTGTTCAATCCATCGCTCAACAAGACGCAGGATGAAGGCGGCCGCTCGACCGCGCGGGTGGTGGATTTAAAGGTAACGGTACTGAAGAACCGGAACGGGCGGGCAGGCGATGAGCTGACGCTGAAGTTTGACCGTCCGCTTTGGACGATCAGCGATCAGTAATCACAGTTTACTATACATACTTGGTAATATTATATTACACAGTAACGTTAGTAACCATAGTGTACATGTTGTACACAGTACACCGGAGTCGGCATGCGGATTATCGCATTCGCGAATCAAAAAGGCGGCGTCGGAAAATCGACTTCCGCTGTCAACATCGGCGCGGGACTGGTCCGGCTGGGGAAACGGGTGCTTTGGATCGATCTCGACCCCCAGGCACACCTGACATATAGCCTGGGCGTAAAGGCGCACGAGCTGTCTTCCAGTATCTACGATCTGCTCCGCGGCAGGATGACCTGGCAGGAGGTCGCAATTGTCCGCGGTGGGGAGGAGGGGCTCGGAAAAATCATTCCGGCAACGCTCGATCTCGCCGGCGCGGAAATTGAACTGGCGGGGATGCCGGGACGCGAGCTGCTGCTGCGGGAAGCCTTGGAAGGGGTGCGTGGATTCGATTATCTCCTGATCGATTGCCCGCCGAACCTTGGGCTGCTCACCGTTAACGCGTTGGCCGCCGCAAAAGAGGTGTTTATCCCGTTGCAAGCTGAGTATCTGGCACTGCAGGGGGTGAGCAAGCTGGTGGAAACGGTAGACATCGTAAAAAAGCGGCTAAACAAAAAGCTCACCATCACCGGTGTAATCGCCACCCGGTACGATACCCGGAAAACCCTTAACCGCGAAGTCGTCGAAACGATCCGGGGCTACTTTGGCGATAAGGTCTTCCAAACGATGATTCGCGACAATATCGCGGTAGCGGAAGCGCCGAGCTATGGGAAATCGATTTTTGAGTATGCGCCGCAAAGCAAGGGGGCGGCAGATTACACTGCATTGTGCAAGGAAATAGAAGGGCGGGACACCAAATGAACGAGAAGAAACCGAAAGCGCGGATGGGACAAAACCCGTTGGATTGGATAGGAGCGGGGAGGGGGGAGGAGGCCGCCGCCGCTCCCGCCACGAAGCCGGCCGTGAAACCGGTTGACAGTAAACCCGGTAAACCAAAGCCACACAGTACACCGGTTACACAAAGTGTACCCAGTTTACAAAGTACACAAAGTGTACCAGAAACAACACAACTCGACGATCCCAGCCCTACATCGAATGCTGCTCCGGCAGAACGCACCAGCTCCCGCGCCGGATTGCCCGAAGGGTGGACCCGCGCAACGTTCATCGTGAAAGAGAACACCTTGAACACGGTCAAGGAATACGCCTACTGGGAACGCAAGGAAATCAAAACCGTGATCGAGGAAGCGCTCACCCTCTACTTCAACAAACATCCGTTGAAGAAGAATTGAGAGCACTACTGACCCCAGTTCATCGCAAAGGAGAACCGATGGAAAAGAGAACAACACTGAAAACCTTAGACATCGAACCGATTATCCTAAAGGGGCATTCTGACAGTGTTCTTGCTTTAGCTATGACAAAAGATGGTAAAACTGTAATCTCTGGTTCAGATGATGGAACAATTAGAATTTGGGATGTACAAACTCAGACATGTAAAATTATTGAACTCAAACATTGTAAGCCGCGGGTAATTAGATTGATGAACGACGAGTTTTCATTTTTTGCTTCTGGTACGAATGGTGTATTGTTTTGGTTTAGTTTCCCCGAAGGAACTTTGCGAGAAACGAAAACAATTCATAAAGGGCCAATTCTTGATATTTTAATAAACCAAAAAAACTCTACGCTTATCACCTGTGGTCGAGATAAATCTATAAAAGAATTCTCTTTACCTAATCTTTCTATGATTGATGTAGTAACTAAGCCTTACGAAATAAACTCTTTATGCATGTCCAATTCTTCATCGAAGTATATTGGTGTTGGTGCACATATCCATTCATATTCTTCACTTTATGAAAACATGAAAAGTGACTGTTTAGATTGGACTGCCAACCAAAACAAAATAGACAAAGATTTATCTTATATAAACGAATCAAAAAACTATAGTATGAACATAAAAACTGACTATTTAGATTTTCCTTCCTACCTAAATCACACAGATTTTGACTTATTTCATCTCAACGACTCAAAACACAAGTTTCTATCCATTAATGAATTGTCACACCCAACATTTTTTAGAATAGTTAACATTCCAGGTTGCAACGAATATTTTGTTGCTTCGAGCAGAGCTCTACAACTTCTAATAGGTGTCGAAAATAATTATCAAATTATTAACATTGAAGGACACCTTGGCACAATTTTTGACGTTGCTGTTGATTCTACAGGAAAGATTTCATGTTCGGCTTCATCTGAAGGAACAGTCTGTGTATGGGATGTTATAAAGCGACAAAGTATATGTTTATTGCAAAATAAATATAGAACAGAAGAAAATGTATTTTCAGTAATAGCTATATCGTGTGATGGACGAACAATCGCTGCGGGTTCTTATTTCAATAACGATATTTGTATTTGGCACCTCCCCCCCCTTGAAACTCTGTTAGGATATGAAACAGTCACCGAAAAATACACTACCGCCAAAATCGTGATGGTTGGGGCGAGTGGTGCGGGTAAAACGTCGCTATCCCACCGCTTATGTGAGGACCAGTGGAAGTTGTTCGATTCCACTCATGGGATGAACATCACGAAACTCGATCTTCCCGATGATGGCGCCCCCGCCGGACATGACCGCGAGGCGTGGCTGTGGGATCTTGCCGGACAACCTGATTATCGATTGATTCACCAACTCTTCCTCGATGAAACCGCTGCCGCGTTGTTAGTCTTCAATCCCCAAGATCCCGACCCATTTGCCGAAGTCTCCTTTTGGAATCGAGTCCTCGACCGATTAGTCGATCCCCCGCCGGCAAAACTATTAATCGCGAGCCGAGGCGACGTCGGCGGTCTCACCATCAGCCAAAAACGGATCGACGACTTCCTGAAAGCGCACGGATTCGCCGGGTACATTCCCACCAGCGCTAAATCGGGAATGGGGCGAAAAGATTTGATTGATGCGCTTGCGAAGGCAATCCCGTGGGATCGTCTCCCCACCACCAGCTCGCCGGTTGTATTTAAGAAACTTAAGGACAATCTGCTCGAACTGCGGGAGCAATGTGAGTCACCCTTGCTACGAATGGATGATTTACGGGAGCGGATGGTACGAGCGCTGCCGGAGGAGCCGGAAGCAGGCGAAGCAATCAAAGGGGTCGTCCGCATCTTTGAACATCAAGGCGTGCTGCGCCGGCTGCCCTTCGGGGATTTCATTCTCCTGAAACCGGAAATCATTAACGACTACGCCGCCGTGATTACGCAAAACGCCCGACAGCATCAAGATGAAATGGGTTGTATCCTCGAACGAGATGTCCTGGAAGCGAAACTAAATTTCCATGACCGGAAACGCCTTCCCAATCCGCAGGATGAAAAACTTCTGCTCGCGGCAACTGTACAATTATTGATTGAAAAAGCGCTCTGTCTAAAAGAAGAGACGCCTGAGGGAACCTACCTCGTATTCCCTTCCTACTTCCGGCGCGAGCGCGATGAAAAGCCGACCTACCCCGAAATACACGTCACGTATTCTTTTACCGGAAACGTCGATGAGCTTTACGCCTCGCTGGTGGTGCGTCTTGCATATTCTGGTGTTTTCATCAAAGAAGAGCTCTGGCAACACGCCGCCGACTTCAAAACCCTAACAGACGGTCAAGCGGGGGTTAGTGTTACCGATAAAGGCGACGGGAAGGCGGAGTTGGTTGTTTACTTCAGTAACGATATCGCACTGGATTCCAAGATTACATTTTTGAAATTTGTACACGAGCATTTTCAGCGCCGCGCGTTTATCGTACGGGATGTCCAGCGGGTACGAACCTATGTCTGTGCAAAATGTCATTACATCCACGACCTTGCCGTCGTTTCCTACCGGGTTCGCGAAGGTGAGAAAGAACTGATTTGCCCCCGATGCGGAATATGTACCTCGATTTACGATGAAATCGAGGAACGGTTTAGTTCCGATGAATTTGAGAAAGCGGTTCGCGCGATGGAAGAGACCGCACAAATCACCATCGACAACCAGAGCAAGGAAATGATGTTGATCGGGCAGGTGTTCGATACCGTCGGTCAAGCCGGGCAAATCTTCCGTCCGACCAGTATGTTCGACTGGGGAATCGATGGCGAACTCGAATTCACGACTCCCGGTAAAGACAAAAAAGGCAACAATATCAGTATCGCAAGCGGAACACGGCTTTACTTGCAACTGAAATCGGGTGACAGCTACTTGCGGAAACGGAAAGATGGAACCGAAGTCTTCGATGTCTCTGAGCGCCATGCAGACTACTGGCAAAAGCAACGCTACGATGTAATGCTCATCGTCCGTAACAGCGACGGTTCCGCTCGCTGGATGAATATCACCGATGCCTTGAAACGCACGAAATCTCTACCAAAACATATCGTTTTCACCGGTGAACCATTCACCAAAGAAAGTGTCGTCCAGTACCGTAAACGCTTGCTGAATAGGTAGTGTTTTTGTAAAATAACACTTCTACATCAATCGCTAATCACAATCGGCAAATTTGAAACGACCAATCACCATTCTTATGTCGGAGCAATGCATGTGTGATGTATTCATCAGCCATAGCTCGAAAGATGATTCGTTTGTCAGTCAACTTGCGCAAGAATTGACTGCCGCTGGGCTTAAAGTATGGGCTGACCATACAACGATTAACCCGGGTGACCACATCGTTCTAAAAATTCAAGATGGCTTGCGCAAGGCTAAAAAAGTAATTCCGGTTCTCTCGCCACATTACATGGAGTCAGACTGGTGTCAAGCAGAAATTCTTGATACTCTTTGGAATGATCCACTCAACCGTTTCAATCGTATCGTCCCAGTTCGTATTGCTCATTGCGAGATTCCACACCTTCAAAGAGCACTGTCTTACATTGATTGCGTTCCCAACGAAACGGTGGGGATACAGCAAACTGTCGAAGCATGTAAGACTCTCTTGCCAAAAGAACCCTCCTCACCTCGAAAACATTATTTTTCAAGACTCGAACAAGAATCACCCTTTCACGCTGGAGGAGATTTTCCATTACTTCGTACAGGTTACATTTGGCGAGCATGTGATCAAAAGTTGATTTCTAACTTCAGTCAGTATCCAAGAATAATGATTTTTGGTGAACAAATGTCCGGTAAATCCAGTCTTCTGATAAGACATGAGTATTGGAGTAAAAACTCTGTTGTCGGGTTGGTGAAATTAGATGAAATGAATGATGGACCTTGTGATGAGTTTTCGCAGAGAGTCCTCGAAGCTTTGATTGAATATTTATCATCAAAAGGTGGTCATTACATAGCAAAAACGAACGTTCGGTTAATCGAACAGATATTAACTTGCCATGATTTCACCCTTGTAATCGATGATTATCAACGATTGCAGAGTATCGCCTCAGCTCGGAATTTTATGAACGCTCTTAACTCGTTGCAAAAAAGACCACATAACCATTGTTTTAAGATCATCGCTGCAAGCTACGTGGAGCCTCATGTGGTTGCTCAAAATGCTGGACTAGATCACTTAAACTTTAAAGATTGGTATGTTATCAATTTAAAACCTTTTACAACTGACGACATTCTCGTCGCTTGTCGATTGTTTCCTGAGCCGATTTCTTCAAAAATCATCAAACATTCTGCTGCTATTTTAAAACAAAGCGATAAACCCAAGTTAATTCAAGAGAAATTTGAAAAGCTTTGGCGACATTGTATGAAGGCTAATTTCAAAACAGAAGAAGAACTGGATGAAACGATTCTTCGGCTTATAGATGGGAGTGAGTTGATATGACAAAACCTTCTCCATATCGTTGCGGCGGTACCTTCTATAACGACTCATATATTCTAAGAAAGGCCGATATCGAATTAGAAGATGAAATCCGAATCAACGATTATTACCCTTATATTTTAGCAGCAAGGCAAAGTGGCAAGTCGAGTTTAATCAGCCGTGCATTCGCAACGTTAAGAAATGATAAGTTGTTTCGATTTGCACATGCTGACCTAAATCGATACACTTTTTCAGAAATCCATACGTACCGACAATTTCTTGCATATCTATTTGAAGATATTGGTGATTTACTGAATATTAATGAAAAACAAAAATATTTTCTTAATGATGTTTGCTTAAAACCTTTTCCAATCGACGCTTTTATTCGTTTTGTCATTGATCTGATGGAAGAGCGTCTAGTAATTTGCATTGATGAGATCGATCAGTTAATGGAATGCACATTCAAAGATGATTTTTTTAGTCAAATTCGCGCGACATTTAATAAGCGAAGCGAACGTCCTGAACTTCGAAAAGTTCAGTTTATACTATCTGGTGCGGCACCTGCTCACCTTTTGATAAAAGATCGGACCCGATCGCCATTTAATGTTGGACGCGAAGTAAAGCTTAATGATTTTGATAATGAACAACTGAAGAAACTCGTACTTGCAGGTTGGCCAGATCAAAAAGATTTGGCAGAAGAAGGCGCAGAGCGACTACGCTACTGGGCAAATGGACATGTTTATCTTAGCCAAGTAATACTCGACAAGCTTTACAAAGAATATTCAGATCAAGTTAAGCTTCGACCGTTTCGGCTTATCATTGATGAGATTGCGCAAAATATTCTTAAACAATCACAAAGAAATGATAACTTTACTACAATTCGTGATCGACTTATCGCAAATCGCGAATTGTTTGAAACTTGGGTGCAATGGGTAAGTGGTATAACGCCTGGTGTAGATGAGATACAGCAGTTGGAGATTGTTGGAATTGCTTCCGGAGAAAGTCCTTTTCGCAATACGATGTATCAGAGAGTATTTGAAAAAGGTGGAGCGCTAGCGTTTGAAAAGTTACGTTTGATGCTTGCAGACAAAACGAAAGGAGTTGAAAAGCACTCAACTACAGTGAGATTATATGAGTTTGATGCGTTTTTTGCATATACAAAAAAAGATTACTCTGTCGCAAAAAAGTTGGCATTGGAATTGGAAAAGAAGATTGGATGGAAAGTTTGGTTGGAGAATCGTGACGTTCAACCCGGTGAGGTTCGCTCGTTGGCTCGCGAACGAGCTTTAACAAAATCTCGATATTATGTATGGTTCGGTTCAAAAAGTAGTTTAGAAGACTGGAGCCGTTTCGAGCTTGAGTCAATCCCGTTTCGAGACATATCAGATGTTTCTCGTAGATTCATCCCGATCTTTTTGGAGTCAATTAAACATCCGGTTTCAATCAGAAACTATCGATCGATTAATTTGCATAATCTAAATACTCAATCTATACAAAAAATTGTAGCGAAATTTGTTGCGTTGGAAAGTAAACAAGATAATCCCCAGCAACATCTCAATTGGGATGAAAGTATATATCAATCGGCAAAAGTCGTTATTCTTGGTGATTCGGGTGTCGGCAAAACCGGTTTATTTAAACGTTTAACACATAATTCTTGGCTCTCTACCGAGTCGACACATGGTATGTCAATTGGTAGAGTGGTTATACCAAAACCTGACCTAGACGATTCCTTTCAAAAGGAAGTGTGGCTATGGGATTTTGCTGGGCAACCAGCTTATCGTTTGATTCACCAACTCTTTCTCGACGAAACTACCGCCGCGTTGTTGGTCTTCAATCCACAAGATGAAACTCCATTTGATTCGTTAACCGAATGGGAATCCTACCTTAATCGCTTAAAATTCAGAGTGAAGAAAATTCTTGTTGCCTCGAGAGTAGATGTGGGAAACTCTCGAATTTCAAAAAGCGCAATTACATCTTTCATGAGCGAACACAATTATGTTGATTACATTGAAACTAGCGCAAAAACTGGTGTTGGCGTTGATCTGTTATTGAACAAAATAAACGATTCAATTCCATGGCATTTACTACCTTCAATTAGTTCTCCACCAATCTTTATGAGATTGCGCGATGAAGTCATCGAGCTGCGCGACAAATTTTCATCGCCACTTATTTCTCAGCAAGCGTTAAAAACCCATATAATCGAGAAAATAAAAGAAGAAACTGATATCGAGAGTTCTTTGGAGGCGGTCCTCAGTATCCTTGCACAGCAAGGAATCATTACATTACTCCCCTTTGGCGATTATGTACTCTTACAACCCGAATTGATCGACGATTATGCTTCTACAATCGTTCTAAATGCTCTTCAACATGGCGACGAGATGGGCTGTGTAAACGAGAACGATGTACTTGAAGGTCGAATCAACCTTCAAGGAGTGGATCGTATAGCAAACAAATCCGACGAAAAACTTCTCTTGATGTCGATATTGAGGCTCTTCAATGATAAAGCATTGTGTTTGCGGGAAGAAACACGCGATGGGATAATGTTGGTTTTTCCTTCCTACTTGCGGCGCGAACGTCCTGATAAGGCAGAGTATCCCGACATTCTTGTTACTTATTCGTTTATAGGTCACTTGGAGGATATCTTTGCATCGTTGGTCGTTCGACTGACTTATTCGGGCATTGTTCGGAGGGATCAACTTTGGCACAACGCTGCCGACTTTATAACCGAAACTGGACAACAAGCTGGTTTCGCGATGAAGGATTGCGGGGAAGGTAAGGCTGAACTGGTGGTCTATTTCGAGTCACGAGTCGAACTTGATACGAAGATATCGTTTATTCGATTTGTCCACGACCACTTGCAACGAAAGGCAAACGATGTTATTCGGGTACGAACTTATCTTTGTGATAACTGTCATCATGTCTTCGGTTTAGAAGAAATCTCATATCGAATAAAGAATGGACATCACGATATTGGTTGTCCGGTTTGTGACTCTAGGGTGAACCTGAACGATATCATTGAGCAAAAGTTTCTTAACGATCGATTTGATAAATATGTGCGTGCAATGGATGATACCGCGCAAATAATCCTTGACAATCAGAGCAGAGAATTGTTAATGACCGGTCAAATGTTCGTTATTACCGGTCAGTCTAGACAGATTTTCAGGCCTGTTGCAATGTCTGATTGGGGAATTGATGGAGAAATCGAATTCGTAGACGATAACGGTCGCGCAAGTGGAAAGAAAATTTATCTGGAGTTGAAACACGGAGATTCGTATCTACGAAAACAAAAGAATGGAGAAGAAGTATTTGATATCTTATCACCACGACTCATCGAATACTGGATTAATAATCCTGTCGATGTCTATCTTGTCGTACGAACCGGTGACGAGAAGATTCGCTGGATGAATATCAGCCAAGCGCTTAAACAACAAAAGAAGCGCTCGAATAAAATCGTTTTTACTGGAACAGAGTTTACATCGGAAAGTCTACTCAAACTACGAGATCAAGTATTAGGAATTACCGGTAAAAGGAAATCATGACCCCGTTCCGATTCGATAATCAACTGAAAACCTTTCCGTACCGAGCGACGTTTGAGCGGTTCCTCGAACGACTGTCGTTACGCGATCCCGAACGGGCGGCGGCGGTCACACCCGATGAGATGCGCGCGGCAGCATTCCGTTTGTTCACCAATTCATTTTATACTCTTTGGAAAGCTGATTACTATACGCGAAAACGCTTCCTTGCTAGTATGGAGAAATCCGGGAAGACGATCAATCCCGAAGGGCAAGTAGCAATCTACGAGGCGTTGTTCTGGGGATCGAAAAACCCCGAGCTTGCGCGTTCTTTCCAAGAAATCGATAAACCGCCGATGGCATATAATGAGTTGTTTCCGTTCGCTTGGTCGGGAGGGGGGAGAAAGCCGCGGCTCTGGATCTCAGATCCGGAACAAAACACGATTTCGGAACGGTTGGTGTTCGAGTCCTTCTGTAATGGACTCGCCGCAACTACCGACTACGAAGCACTTTTGTTGGCGAATTATCAATTTTATGAGTGGTCGAAAGCACCAAAGCCAAAGCGAAGCGAAATCGTCGCACAATGGGCGAAACCGCAGCCGTTACGCATTATCATCACCTCTGAAACAATGCCGGGAGAAGGCACTCTCCAATACTATTTTTCGCCGTTGTGGTTCCACGAAAATCATGTCTTTCATGAGATTGTGATCGAACTTATTCTCCCGCCGACGTGGCTTGCGATGGAGAGCAAAGAATGGCGCACCCTCTGGGATGGACTCGCCTACGAAATCAACGCGCTATCCCCGGAAGCCGAAAAAAGCGATGCTATCGAGTTCGTGCCGGAGAAAAATCTTGGCAGACGGTTTCTTTCGCCACGCCCATTTGAAGAGATAAAGTTCAGCCGGCTGCCTGCCTCGCAAGAGGAGCTGTTTGAGTTATTCAAGCAAACCGATTATGCCCAAGAGAATGCAGTCACTGCCGACCAGATGACCCTCGACAGCTACGGCGTCGCTCTCACTGAGGCGCATGGCCATGCATTGGATGCAATCCAACGGCTTTTTGCCAGCACGAACTACAACGGCAATGTCGAGGCTGGCAGCGAGCGAATCCAAGCAGTTCGATTGGCGCGTCCGCGGGTCAAATTCTCGCCTACCGAGTACTTTGAGCAGTATGGCGTATCGCGGTATCAAACTTCCCGTGGCTGGATGGAGTTTTCGGGAAAGCAACGGGATGAAGCGCTTGCTGCCCTCGATTCGCTGGCGAAGCAACAGCGGCTCATCGTCGCCCAGGTCCCGATCCAAAAGGATGGTAAAAAGAAAATCCTCGAATATCGTACCTACGAGCCGCTCATCCGCTTGATTGGTCTCTCGGAACAAGACCCCAATACGTACGTTCCGCTCACCGTCCTCACCCCAAGTACGCGCGAAATCATCGTAGAGCTTTCCCCGGTGCTCGCGGTAAACCTTGGCCAACAAGTAGACC
>JAOTSC010000056.1 GCA_030247525.1 bacterium
GCATTATACACCAGCAAGCCATTGGCGGGAATCGTCAAAGCTAATCGTCGAAACGCCAATTCGATTTCCTCAATCGATGAAAAAATATCAGCGTGATCAAATTCCAAATTCAACATTGCCACTACGTGAGGCACGTAATGTAAGAACTTTGACCGTTTATCGAAATACGCCGTGTCGTACTCATCCCCTTCGATGACAAAGTACTCGCTATCGGTTAACCGTGCTCCGGAGGTAAAATTCTTCGGCACGCCCCCAATTAAAAATCCCGGATTAGCTCCTACAGAATCGAGCAGATGCGCTACCAGACTCGTGGTCGATGTCTTACCATGAGTACCCGCAATTACAATCGGTTTTCGCGGCAGTAGAATCTCCCACCGCAATAATTCCGGCACTGAGCAATACTTCATCCTTCGTTCGAGCATCGCTTCTAATTCAGGATTCCCCCGCGAAATGGCATTCCCGACCACAACAATCGTTGCGGGGTCAATGGGTAAATTTTCCGGACGATAGGGCGATTGTACCGCAATATTGTTTTCTGCAAGAACGGTCGACATCGGCGGGTATATCGCATCGTCGGAGCCGCTGACGATGTCACCTCGCGATTTGAGCAGCAGAGCCACACCTGCCATCGCAGTGCCGGCAATGCCAAGAAAATGATATTTTTTCACAGTGGTGGTGGTTATCACGAAACGGGAACTCCATTTCGTTCGGGTTGGATATCGGGTTGTACTATTGCTTCTTTTAATCGTTCTTGAACGACATCGAAGTACTCGCCGTTCATCTCCATTCCGTAGAAATAGTGCCCCAGCGATGTTGCTGCAACACCGGTCGTACCGCTTCCCATGAACGGATCGAGTACGATTTCCGGCTCGTGTTCGTATTCGCCGAACTTTCTCGGATAGGTAGACTTATCGATCAAGATTTTTAAAAGATCTACTGGTTTCTCGGTCGGATGTTTTAGACGAATCGATGCAATGCGCGGTACCTCAATTACATTCGAGATGCGCGGTTCCATCAAATTCTTGCGACCCTTCGATGCGAATATTATCCATTCATCCTGAGGGGCGTAATCGCCGCGTAAATCGCCGCTGCCGTGATTATCCTTCACCCATATCAGCGTACGTTTCATGGTAAAGCCGGCTTCTTTCAGATTGCTAAAAAAATCTGGATAGGTATCCCAGCGACAAAAACAATAAATATGCGTTTTCGGTTTTAACACCCGGAACATTTGTTTACAGAATTCGGGAATCCAATCGATACAATCGTCGAGGGCAATATTGGCAAACTTTGGCATCGCAACCCGGCGATTCGAGCGATAGCTAATCGCGTACGGTGGATCGGTTACCACGAGATCGACCGATTCATTATCAATCTGTTGTAGTAGAATGCGGTTATCGCCAAGCCAAAGCCGGCTCCCTGCCACTGCTTCAGCGATGTGATCAACGCTTACGTTTTTGGGGATGTTCGGTACGCGCGCCATCGATTGATTGTGTCGATTCCTTGTAATGAGTTTTGGAGAAAGTCTTCGGAGATTTCGTTCGCGATTTTCGCGAATGCGCGATACGGTGTTTGAAACTCAGGATCGTTCAGAAATTCCCCGCGTTCCTTACCCGTTAAGAGCACACCCGCGCCGCCGCCCAGCAAATACAATAAGGGCATCTCACTACTTGCCCCGAGGATTTCTCCCGCTGTAAATGCTTCCGGTGACGATCCGAATTTCTGTTTTGCAAGACCCGGCGTAACAATACGAAGTCCAACATCCGAGTCGCTACACCAGCCGTATTCGATAACAATTGTCGACGATGGAGCCGAAAATTGGAAAGGCGCATCGGCGAGTACGATGTCAAAACTCTCGCGTATAGTGTACGACTCCGCAGACTCTCTTGTCAACTGCAAAACCGTTGGGTGCAATTCTCCCGGCGTTCGCAGCTGGATTTCATCAGGGAGATCCGAACCTCGAGAGCATTCAAAACAATCGTCTTCGCTGGCAAATTCCCGCAATGCCTCATGCAAAGGAACCGATTTCCGTAACTGAGAGTGTTGAAGATTGATGCGTTCACTCGGGTGGGGAAAGTGCGACAGTTGCCCCTCAATCGTGAAAAATGGCTTTCCGAGAATCAGCCGTTTCATTCGCTCTGCTCAATGGTATCAGGGGAGACAATCGCAAATCGCTTGGTAAAACGCTCATCGATAAGTTTCCTACCGACGACTTGTGCGTCGCGTTTCGTGGAATAACGCCCAACCCGTAGTTTAATCTTCCCGTCCCGTTTCAATTCGCGGTAGAGATAAGCCTCATAGCCGGAGTTGCGTAACCCTTCGAGGTCGCGATTCGCTTCTTTCAATGTTTCGCGGTCACCTAAATCGATAGTATAGATTGCCGTACTATTCGCGCCCGGTTCGCTTAGTTGTGCTTCCGGAGCCAACGCGGGAACACTCGAAGGCAAAGTCAGATAGCGGTACAAGCCCGCCCCACCAACAATTAAAAGACCTACAACCCCCAACGTAACAATCCCAATGAGAATCGGCTTTGCTATCACCCAAATCGAGTCGAACTCCACGGGACGCTTCGGCGGTTTGGTTGGAAATGCAGACTTGGGCGTAATCGGCGGCACATACGGTTGTGGTTGCTCAGCCTTTGTTTCGCTGCGCCACATCGGCTGGGGAGCCATCGGAGCCGGTATTTTCGGAGTAAGTGGTCGTGCCGGAGGAATCGCTGGAATCCATGGTTTCGATTCTATCTCCGGTTCTGGTTTCTGAGAGGAAGAAGGAGCTTTCGGAGTATACTCGACAACCGGCTCCTCCAACATACCTGTTACTACTTCAGTTGCCGGTTCCGTTGGCACTGCGAAGTCGAGCGATTCTAATGCGGAAACTTGCTCCTCGGCACTTTGTAGAACATCCGCTTCACTAACTTGCGGTATTGGCTGGAACATCTTTTCGAGTAAGGGCAGGATTGCTTCATACCAAGTAGTGAGCTGTTCTGGTGTTGGCAAAGCTCGAACGACGAACGGTTCGGGAGTAGGAATTACCTCTAATACTGGGAGACTCTCCTGTACTGGAGCTTTGGGAGTAGATGGCGGCTCCGCCTTCTGCTTGCGGGTTACCACCTGCTGCCACTTATCGAATCGCAGATGCGCCGGTAACTCGATTTCTACTGCCGGTTCTTCGACCACTGGCTTTGTATCGGGAACAACTGGTACAATCGGTTTCGGCTCAACTTTTTCTGCTTCAAAGGTAACCGAAGTCCGAATCTGATAGGCTGGCGACGGTGAAAATGCTGGAGCAATCTTCGGTGGTATCGGTGTCGCCGGTTGCTCTACAACTGGTACTTCCACAGCGCGTGCTGGTTCAACCAAAACTGGTAACGGTTTGATTTCTGGAGTTACTTCAATTACTTCCGGCGTCTCTTCTGCTACGTACTCAGAACCTGTGACCAGTGCTTGCCATTGTGCATAGTACACATCTTTCGGATCCCTACTCCGAATTGTTGCAGCATCTTGCCATACCGCCCAGAACAGATTTCGTTCCTTCTGATTCCAACCATCCCACGTGCAGAGTGTCCAATATCGCCGCAACCGCGTTTGCTTGGGAGCTGCCATTTTCAACAATCGCTGGAGTCGCCAACGGGCAACCTTTGCGAGAAGCGAAAAGAAATACAGACCACCAAGGATACACGTTACAATGATAAGTGATCCTTCATACCGCGAATCGAAACCGCCTAAAATCGTACTCATCGCTTGAAATGAGAGTAAAAATCCGACGACCCATCCGACGAGAAACCGGATTACCCATAACTCAAACGATGTGTAAGGGCGTCTGCTCATGGTTGCATCACCGGAACTGGGGTTTCAGGTACAACTACAGTTATTGAATCAGACTCTCCGCCACCACCATGTACTTTTCGCAGGGAAAATCCGCTAACATCGTCAAATTGTCCAGGGGTGCGGTCTTGATAGGCTGCTTTCAATACATCCGCAAACACTGGTCCACAGATGTCGCCGCCAGTCCACCCTTTGCGATTTTTCCCAATAAGTTGCCGGTTATCGTCGAAGCCAATCCAGACTGCCACGGCATATTCCGCAGTAAATCCAACAAACCAAACATCGCGATGATCGTTGCTCGTTCCAGTCTTTCCGGCGCACGGGCCTTTGAAACCGGCTTTACGAACGGTGTATCCGGTGCCGCCGTCAACCACGCCCCGCATCATATCTCGCATCATGTACACGTCGCCGGAATTCACCAACCGTTCGGGATTCGCTTTGAATTGATACACCGGTTTCCCATCCTGATCGAAGATGGTTCGGAAGCCAGTCACTTCACGTCGTTCACCCAATCGTCGGATTGATGCATAGGCGCCTGCCATTTCGAGCGGAGACACTGCCGTAGCTCCCAATGCTAACGAGTATGTATTAAAGAGCGTAGAGGTGATTCCCAGCTTTTTCGCATTCGCTACCACCGAATCCGGTGTAGTCTGCATGATCAGCGAAACCGACACCGTATTCAACGATAACTGGAGCGCTTTCTTTAATACCAATTCGCCGTGATATTTATCGTCGAAGTTTTTCGGTTCCCAGACTGTATCGTCTACCGCAACCTGTAATGGCGCGTCGACAACGATATCGTCCGGTTTCAAACCCAATTGCGTTATCGCTGTGAAGTACACGAACGGCTTGAAACTTGAACCCGGCGGTCGATTGTTTGAGATCGCTCGATTGAATTGACTCTCCTGATAATCGCGTCCGCCCGACATCGCCAAAATTTCGTTGGTTTTCGCATCAAGCACGACAATCGCACCTTGCAACGGTTCGCCGCTCGCTGAATCCTTCGTTGCTTTCAATTCCCCTTGATACTTCTCCAAATAGCGCCGCAGAATTTGCTGGACTTCCGATTGCAACCGGTAATCCAATGTCGTATTCACTTGAATGCCGCCTGCATACAACAAATCAAGCGACAACATCCCTTCCAACCGATCCATCAAATAATCCTGGAAATAGGCGACTCCGGTTGCTGCTGGGTAGCTCGCCTTCAATCGGATCGAATCGGAAAGCGCTTGTTGCGCTTCTGCTTCACTTACCATGCCGGTCGCAACCATTTCACTTAGAATGTATGTCATGCGTTGCCGCGCCCGTTCGGGATACCGAAATGGATTTAGTCGCGAAGGCGCATTCGGTAATCCGGCAAGCATCGCCGCTTCTGCAAGGGACAATTCACTGGCTCGCTTCGAAAAATATGATTGCGCTGCCGCTTCAACACCGTATGCTCCCAACCCAAAGTACACCGAGTTACAGTATCCTTCGAATATTTTATCCTTGGGAAACATCTGCTCTAATTGCAACGCAAGAAACATCTCTTTAATCTTGCGATCCCATGTCCGCTCAAAGGTGAAAAAGAGATTTTTAATCAATTGCTGCGAGATCGTCGAGCCGCCCTGCATCCGCTTCTTCAGCACCGTCATATTGATCCCGGCGCGCAGTACCGCGATTTTATCGACGCCGGCATGGAGATAGAAATTTTTATCTTCCGCTGCTAAAACTGCTTTCCTGAAATAGGGCGACATTTCATGCAATGCGACCGGAATTCTGCCGTCTAACGAACTCAACCGGCGTCCGGTACGGTCGTAAAACTCAGTCGGCTGTACCGAAGTCAATTGGTTTAAATCATCCGGTAATCGAGGCAACGCGGATGTGAGCCATAGGATGCCCACTGTCGACGCTATCACAACAAGCGTGACAAATACCAGCAGTGCGCTGCGGAGGGAAACCCACATCTTAGCCGCGATCCTCCAGGAACGCAGCGGCAATTGGATTCGGAATGAGATAGGAAATCGAAGTCATGTTCGGATTGGTATATTCTACCCACAACAGCGAATACGTTTCGTCTAATGCTGTAATAGCATAGCGTGAGATGGGGCGGCGGCTCAAAATATCTTCTCCGAAGATACTCCAAAGTAATTTTTGGTCGGCGGCGGATAGCTTCTGGAACTGTGTGGTAAGCTGTTTTCCCGGAAGTGGTTTGATATTCGTACTTGCTTTTGCCAGCGAGTCATTAACCATTTGACCGTGCATCGTCAAGCGAGTCGTCATATCGTTGTTAATCGCAAATCGCTTAAGAATGCGATTCGTCGAAGTAAGAAACGTAAGTTCGATACCCCGCCGCGAAGTAGAAGGACGCACGCGATCAACTTCCAAATTCATCGCCAATTTCTGCCACTCCTCGTCAGGAATTATTGATTCAGACAGATAAGTCGGCAAGCCGTCCCATAACGTAGCAAAACGCGTCAGCGACAAGGTCGTCGGCCGCCCCCGTTGTGCACGCATTAGCCATTGACTTAGTTCGCCGCGGACACCGGTCGTTAATTCCGATACTTCGCTCCTGCCTGCCGCCATCTCTTTCTCGACACCGCTCTGCCATGCCTGCCCGATTAGCGGACGCTCGGCATTATGCACTGCGAGATAACGTCCGACTATCCGCTCCACCACGGAAAACTGCACAATCCCCATTGCAAGAATCGCCGCAATCAGCAGTTTCGCAAAACTGCCGCTACGTTTCTTGGTATCGCTGGAATCGAATGGATTCTTCACGCATTCTCCCACGGAATCGGTCGTTTACCCCGTTTTACCCCAATCCACCACCCACGCATCGCTGCCCGCATCCCGGAAAATCGGTGGACGGAAGCCGCTCCAAACAAACTACTCCAAAATAACAAAAAGAGTAATCCCGGCAATCGCTTCAAAATTGACTGATGGCAAATCCAGCGGGCGAATGCCGCTGTCCGCAATTCGTATTTCTTGGTCGAACCTAACTTGCTCGACGCGCTAACCCGATGAAAAGCGAGAACTTTTCGCACAACATAACATTTTCCCGAATACTGCTTGCGAAGATTGTCCGATAACACAAAATCTTCAACATATAGCGGATACTCACAGTCGAAACCGCCAACTGTATGAAAATACTCACCGGGAACTAATACGCTACAACCGCTGGCAAAATCAGCATTAACTACGGCGCCGTCTTCTTCACCGGCATATCGTCGCCCATTTATGAGATGCTTCCAATTGTAATTCGATCCGAGTCCAAACCACGGAATAACCATTCCGCCATCGTACCACAATTGCACACTTGGCTCTGCAAACGCGATCCACGGCGAGACCGATACCGCATCGAGTGTCGCATCGCCAGCATCCCGTAGTCGCTCAATCGCGTCGACTGGATACCGGACATCATTGTTACTGATAAAGAGCCAACCCGCGCGCCAATTAAAACCGGGTTTGCCATCCCAATCGAAGAGGGCATTGTTACCGCGGGCAAAACCAAGATTCTTTGGTAATTTGTAAACCGATACCCGCTCCCGCCCTTCTACCAATCGTTCCGAACCGTCAGTCGAACCGTTGTCGATGACCAGAATATGATGCGGCGACACTGTTTGCGCTAATAAATCGTCGATGGTATCGACGAGTGTTCGCTTGCCGTTCCAATTCAATACGACCGACAGCACGGGCGCTTTCGCGGCAACTCCCTTACTCACAGCAGCTCCCGCTCCAGCGTATCTACCAAAGCCTCAAATGTCATAGTCTGCATCATTTTCGGAATCGCGATTTTTGCCTTTGCTTTGAGATTCGCATCGAAAAGCCATGCCGATATCGCTTTCGCTAACGCTGCGGGATCGTTGGGCGGCACAATCGCTCCGGTCTCCCCCTCCCGTACTAAGTCGGGCAATCCGCCTACTTTGGTTACCACCGCGGGAACGCCCGCCGCATAAGCAAGCGGCAACACCCCAGTCGACGTCGCATGTAAGTATGGTAATACCGTTACTTGGGCTGTCGCAAACAATTTCGGCACTTCATCGTCCGGCAAATACGAATCGATCCAATGCACCCGATTCCCTAATGTACTCATCTGGGTCCGTAATGCGGTGGAATCACCGTACATCTCACCGGCAACCAAGAGATTTACTTCCGATAATTCCGGTTGCTTCATCGCCTCAAGTAGAACCGGAACCCCTTTATAATCGCGGATCAAACCGAAATAGAGAATCGTCGGTAACGCCGGATCGAGTGGTGTTTGTAGTGGTTTATATTGTTTCCGAAACCGCTCGATATATTCGGGATATGCCGGGGATGGATGCCATGCTGCCTTTCCTTGAAAGCCCGCCTGACGCGCCTGTGCAATCTCCGATTGCCCTAATGTGAGTAGCCCGCTGGCACGCTGCAAAACTTGTTCCGACAAAACATTCGCAAAGGGAAACGCTTCGTGCGGCACCACATTATGACCGATAAGAATTGACTTTGTTCCCTTCGCTACGACAGCGAGATATTGCGGGGCAAAGAACGGATGCCAATACGGCAATAGTACTGCGTCGAATTTTTCACGTCGCAACTGCTTTCGCAATCCCGCCCACTTCCAAAATCCAATCGAATCTAAAATCGGTCGACCGATTTTCTCAGCGGTTACATCGGGGCGATACTGATCGCTGCCGGGAAACAAAAAGCCGGGATAGAGCCGCGAGTAATTCCAGCAATGCGTCTCGTGCCTTGTTTTGAGTACCCGGTAAATCGAATCGGTAAATGCCGCAATGCCGCCACGGTAAGGGGATGCGGGTCCGAAGAGCAACAGTTTCATTCGCGGAATTCGCCGCCATTCCGGAGCGGGTAGCGCTCGTCGCGCTGTTGCGCGGCAATCATTTCACCCAGTAATCCAAGCGAAACCAACTGTACCCCGACGAGAATAAACAGGATGGCAAGTAAGAGGAGGGGACGTTGTCCAATCGGTTGTCCGAATAACTTCAAGATGGTCAAATAAGCGGCGATACCAAACCCGGCAGTGCCAATTACAATGCCGACTCCACCGAATATGTGCGATGGTCGACGGGTGTACCGTTGCAGAAATACGACCGTCAATAAATCGAGAAACCCTTTGAGGAAACGTGACGCACCGTACTTCGTCTTTCCCCATTTCCGGGGATAATGTTGTACTGCCTTTTCTGTGACTCGAAATCCGCGAAGATGAGCCAACACCGGAATGTAGCGGTGCATTTCGCCGTAAATGCGTAGCTCTTTCACTACTTCCTGTCGGTACACTTTTAAGCCGCAATTATAATCGTGCAGCCGTAATCCTGCGACTTTTCCAGTCGCCCAATTGTACAACTTCGATGGCTAGGTTTTCGAGATCGGATCGTGCCGCTTCTGTTTCCAGCCCGACACCAAATCCCAATTCCCTTCTAAAAGCATACTCAGCAAACCCGGCAACTCTTCCGGCGCATCTTGTAAATCGGCGTCCATCGTAAAAACAAACTCGCCAAAAGTATTCTCAAATCCAATTTGTAGTGCCGCGGCTTTTCCGCAATTGTGGCGAAACGAAAACACCCGTACGCGCGCATCCTCACGTGATAATGTTTGTGCCAAAGCTAACGAACCGTCGTTCGAGCCGTCGTCGATAAAAATGAGTTCAAAACTGATTTTGGCTTGATCGAGCGTCGATTGAATCCGCTCTTTCAATTCCCGCAACGTTCCTTCTTCGTTCAAAAAAGGAATGACGATGGAAACGCGGGGGGGCGTTGTCGGTTGTGCGTTCATAGCGGATTTCGCTCTAATTTGAGCCGGACACTTTCCAGTGCCGGATCGAGGGTTAGTGCTCGTTGCCAGCTTTCGCGAGCGCGCGCTTTATCGTTCATGGCTAAGAAGAGATCGCCCAAATGCTCGTGAATTTCGGCATTATCGGGATCGAGTTCACTCGCTTTTTCCAAATCGGTCTTAGCTTCGGAATATTTTTTCTGACCGTAGTAAATCCAGCCACGCGTGTCGTAATAGCTGGCATTATCCGGTTCCGCCTCGACCGCTTGATTTGCCATCGTTAACGCTTTATCCAAATCACGGGTTTGGGTCGCTAACAAATACGCATAATTATTTAGTACTAATGCCGCCGCCGAATCAAGTTCCAGTGCCTTTTGATAAGAAGTTTCCGCTAAAGCGAACTCTTTCAATTCATGAGCAAGAAATCCGAGATCGAGATACAAGTTTAACCGGGTTGAGTCGTTCGCAATCGCTTTTTTGACAATTTCCATTGCTTCGGGATAACGTCGTTGCTGTTGCAACAAACGCGCTTTGAATCCCAACAAATCTACGTCATCGGGAAGAGTTTTCAACCCTTCCGTCAACAATGAATCCGATTTCACCGTATCGTGGGTAACATACGCCAACAGCAGTGAGCTACGCCACGCCCGCGATTGTCTTGGATCGGTCTCGATTGCTTTCTGAAAAAATGTTCGTGCTGCCGTGGTATCGCGATTCCCGAGTGCCGCTTCCCCCGCATCGATCCAACGGTCTGCCAAATTCGGTTCCAGTTCGGCAAGTTTTGTTAATACATCAGAAGCATTCTTCCAATCGCGGTTCATCAGATAGATGCCCGCTAATTTATCACCCCAAGACGCACGCATCCCATACTTCGCAATGCCATCGATATACATTTGTTTCGCGCCATCGCGGTTACCGGAAAGAAAATACATCGCTGCGATTTTTCCGATCGCATCCGGATTCTCTTTCGATAGTTCACGCCACCGCTGCAGCGTCCACCCCATCATCCGGGGATCACGCAGATTAAACGCCACCGAAGACATTAACTCGATGGTTTTCTCGTTATCCGGTTCCAACGACAATGCCCGCTCAATCGTTGTCCGCGCCGCTTGCCCTTCGTTCACCCTCAAGTACAATTCGGTTAGCGCATGATGCATCGAAACACTGTGCGGATCGCGGTCGATTGCCAACCGATACAACGAAATTGCCTGCCAGAAATCGCCCGAAGCTTCCGCCGTAGCTCCCCGGAGAACGTATTCCATCGCGGCATTTGAGGCATCTTCGGATACCACCGGCGGTGCTTTTGCCGGTTTCGTGCGAGCCGGTTTCGTTGACGAACACCCCGACGCAATCAGTGCCAGGAGCGCAAACAAGAGAAATGTGGGCTTCCAACGCATTAATCGCCGCTCCAAATTCGGATCACATCGTGATAACTGACAAACAGCAACATCATCAGCAATACTACTATCCCGACTTGTTGTATTGCCAATTTTACCCGAATCGATATCGGTTTCCGACGTATCGCTTCGATCCAAATCATTACCAAATGCCCGCCATCGAGTACCGGAAACGGTAGAATATTGATGATGCCAACACTGATCGAAATAAGGACAATGAAGCCCCAAAACGACGCCAATCCAGACTTTGCCGTCTCTCCTGACAGTTGCACAATCCCGATTGGACCCACTAACTCCCGTACCGATGCCTGTCCGGTAAACAACTGCTTAAAGCCATATAACGAACCCATCAGTATCGCACTGGCAACCCGGTGTCCGCTCTCAACCCCTTCCCACAACCCAATCGATTCGAAACGGTACTTAGGTGAAATCCCTATAAGCCCAACCTTTTCGCTACCCCCGCTCTCTGTCGGCAACGCTCGTTCGAGTGGAGTGACCACCCCACGCAATGTATCGGTGCCCCGTAGCCATTCGATAGTTAACGGTTTCCCTATCGTGGCATGAATGATTTTCGTAAGATCGTCCCAAGTCGTAATCGGTGAATTCTCTACCGCCAATATCCGGTCGCCCGCCGTTAGACCCAAACTGTCGGCAGGCATACTCTTTTGCACGCCACCGATAATCGGTCCTTCCACGACTGCTTTCCCTTGAGAAACTGCAAGAATAATCGCCACCAGCCATGCAAACACCAGATTCATGATCACACCGGCGGAAATCACCCATGTTTTCTGCCAAACGTTTTTCGACATGAATTCATCAGGTGCCCCGGACACCGCGGATTCCTCATCGTCCATCGATTCGTCGACGATGCCCGCCATCTTGACATAGCCGCCAAACGGAATCATTCCAATTTGGAAATCGGTGCCTTTCCGACGCCATGAGAATAACTTCGGTGGAAATCCAATACTAAAGCGTATGACGCGAATTCCAACCGAACGGGCGGCGATAAAATGTCCCCACTCGTGTACTAACACGATGAGCCCGATAACGATGATAAAAGCACCAATTTTGAACAGGAAATCACCTGCTGCGATTGCGAGCATATTTATCTATTCACTCCGAAATATGGGAAGAAATCCCTTTGACCATTCACGTACTTCGCGATCCAATTCAAATAATTCAGCTACATTGGATATTGTCGCGCCGTCGAATTCATCCAATGCTGTTTCAATCAACCGGGGAATCGCCCTGTAGCCGATTTCCCGCTGTAGAAATGCCGGAACGGCAACTTCATCGGCGGCATTAAACACCGCCGCCATCCCACTACTCCCTGCCATTGCCTGTAGTGCTAAACCTACTGCCGGAAACTTTTCACGGTCAACTTCTTGAAATGTCAAAGTGCCAATCGCTGATAAATCATTCGGAACCCATTCCGATTGCCATCGCTCCGGATAGGATAACGCATATTGAATCGGCAATTTCATATCCGGATTACTTAACTGCGCTTTCATCGAACCGTCGCAATACTCCACCAGCGAATGCACAATCGATTGCGGATGGATTACGACATCAAGCTCGTTGGGCTCTGCATCGAATAACCACTTCGCTTCGATTAACTCTAAACCTTTGTTCACCAGTGTCGACGAATCAATGGTAACTTTCGGTCCCATCTTCCATGTCGGATGCTGTAAAGCGCTTTCCGGTGTTATCTTCGCAAAATCGTCGAGTGGCAAATCACGAAACGGTCCTCCCGACGCGGTAAGTAGTAAACGCTTTACCTGACTGCGGGTTTCCCCAACCAATGCCTGAAAGAGTGCACTGTGCTCTGAATCGACCGGAAGGATTGGTGTTCCCTGCGCTTTCGCCCTTGCCATTACTAAGGCACCGGCGCAAACCAAGGTTTCTTTGTTTGCCAATGCAACTGGTTTCCGGCAATCGAGTGCAGTCAAAGTTGGTTTTACACCAGCCGCCCCCACCAACGCGTTTAATACGATATCGACATCCTCGCGGGAACATAGCGCTGCGACTTCGTCGTCGCCACTTCTCGCTTCGATGCCGCTCCCGCTCAATTCGCGTTGCAAATCGCGGTACGCCGACGCTTGCGCAATCACCGCTAACGTTGCTCCACAGAGCTTGGCGGTAGCCGCTAACTCCGCAGCGTTGCGATATCCGGCGACACAGGTAATACGTAACCGCTCGCGGTGGCGCAACACAACATCTACCGTCGATTTTCCAATCGATCCAGTCGCACCAAGCAATGCAATGCGTTTTACTGCGGTCATGAGAACAAACGGAGCCCATCGGCTCCGTTCCTTCGTACAAGAAATAAATTCATCAGAACGGGAAAAATCCGACGCCAACCATCAAGTTCGGCACAAAACTCGGTTTTTCAAATGTTGAGGAAGGCAAAATCAAACCTCGTAAAGTCGCTTGTAATCCGAACGGAACTGCCGGTGGCTTGACCCTTGCTTGTACCAAAACATGAAAACCGATTTTATTCGAGTTTTTCATCAAATCCGATGCAGAAACAGTTAACTCTTCCGATGCCGACTTCACCATATCTTTGATTAAGTCCGGTCCGACAACTGGCGATTGGATTTGGATACCGGCGCCCGCTCCAGCAAACAAGGCAACACCGGGAACCGAGAACATTTTGTATTTCAAGGTACCACTCAATCCAATCCGCGAGCTCTGCACATCGATATCATCGACAGTGCCCACACCGGATGTTTGACGGGTTAATTGAACAGCATACTTTTTCGAGACATACTCTAAATCGGCTTGGAATTCGTACTTACCCATCCCAGCAACAACGAATAGACCCATTCCACTCGGATTCGCTAATGAGTTGCGAACCAACGTCGATGTAGTACCATCGTCAAGTTGTACTTGCTTGTTCACTAACTCATCGGCTTTCCAATAATCGCCGACATAATTTATACCGATGCCAACCGCTGCAAAAGCTGGAGCAGCGAAGCAAAGCGCTAAGACTAACAATAGGAACCGTTTCATCCGACCTCCACAGTTTGTTTCGCTCGAACGGTAAATCGTTCTGCCATTCGTGACGCTTCTGCCAATTCTTCCTCGGTGATTTGCGAGCGTTCCAACTGATAACCAGCGCTCGAAACAACACCGTACATCCAATCCTGTATCGCTTGTGCACTAACTAATCGACCGCACTCTTCTTCCAACGTCGTCGCAACCGTTTCTTCCAGTGGCTCGTTTTTATTGACATCAATGAACAATTCACTCGCCCGAATTCGGGGAAAGGCTAATCGTAACGAACCATGCTGTAAAGCGGTTTTGGGGTATCGCCGTTGTGCGCTTCCCAACAGTTTCCTGCCCCGACACGCTAACTCGAATCGATTACCGCTTGCAAAACAACCATCAAAATTGGCACCCGGTCGTGCTAACGGCTCTTCAACCAATTCGACCGGAATGTCAAATCCTAACAGCGTATCCAGCCACAGCTCACCTATCCACTGGTACAGCTCCCATAATGCAGGTTTCCCTTCTTCATCGAGTGGAGCTGTAACACTATAGGTTAATACCTGATCGTGAACCACCGCTCGCCCTCCGGTCGGACGACGGCAAACACCCAATCCTAACGAACTCAGTTTATCGAAATCGAGTCGATTTGCTCGCTGATGAAAACCCAATGATACCGTTGCCGGAAGCCAATCGTAAAACCGGAACACCGGCTCTCCCCGTAGAGCGAACAATTCGTCCAACGCCATCTGCACAGCGCCGACACGGGGGACATCATCAATCCAGCGCCAGTGCAACCTACTTAAATTCATCGTCATCATTCAGGCGTTCGTGACTACCGCCGCTGCTGCGACGACCACCACCGATGACTCCACGCTTGGTCGAGGCATAAAAATCAAACACCATCTTGGTTTCCGGTGTTTCCGGAATTTCCTGCTTCGCCCGTTCCAATCCCTGTGTGATGTTCAAACCGCTGCGATACAAAATGCGATATAGTTGATGGAGTAATCGCAACGTCTTGGTATCGAATCCGCGCCGCCGTAATCCGACGACATTTAGATTCGAATAACGCATCGGATCGCCGATTGCCAACACATAGGGCGGCACGTCTTTCGGGACGCGATACCCACCACCGATAAAGCAGTGGGAACCGATGCGGACAAATTGATGAATCGGAACCAAACCGCCGATGTTCACAAAATCACCGATTTCAGTATGACCCGCCATATTCACGCAGTTCGCTAAAATAACATTGTTACCAACGATGCAATCATGGGCAACATGAACATACGCCATCAACATACAGTTGTTGCCGATGGTGGTGATACCGTGAGCTATAGTGCCACGGTTTACAGTCACATATTCGCGAATGACACAATCATTGCCAATTTGTGCAATGGTCGGTTCATTCTTGAATTTTAAATCCTGAGGATCGGTGCCAATGACTGCTCCGTGAGCTATTCGGCAACGTTCGCCAATCCGGGCAGCTCCTGTGATGAGCGCTCCAGTAGCAATCGTGGTATAAGCGCCAATCACCGCACCTTCACTGACAATCGTGTGTGCACCAATTTTTACGCCGTCGTGCAGCTCCGCTTTCGGATCGACGATGGCACTGGGATGAATTTCTATCATTTTCGACTCGCTAACTTACCGTGGTACTGGATTGCGATCGACAATCACCGCCTGCATTTCCGCTTCTGCAACCAGAGTATTTGCTACGTAGGCGGTACCTTTCATTTTACAAATGCCGCGACGGAAATAATTCATCTCTACTTTGATGAAAAGTTGATCGCCCGGCGTTACCGTTCGCTTGAATTTTACATTATCCAAGCCAGTGAAATAGACCAATTTTTCAGACGGATTGTCTGACGAATTTAAAAGCAGGATGCCGCCCACTTGCCCCATTGCTTCAACGATAAGAACCCCTGGCATGATCGGACGACCGGGAAAATGTCCTTGAAAAAACGGTTCGTTGATTGTGACATTCTTCACACCAGTGACAAATTCACCCGGTGTCAGTTCAAGTATTCGATCTACTAACAAGAAAGGGAAGCGATGGGGAAGAATTTTCTCGATGGCTTCGATATCGAAGACGAAATCTCGCGAGGACTTCACTTGATACTTTTTCACCATCTGCTCGGTCTGCTGCATTTTCCGCAGCATTTTTGCCAACTCAACATGAGCGGCATGCCCGGCTCTCGCAGCGAGGATATGTCCGCGAATCGGCATTCCCAACAACGCTAAATCACCGATCAGATCGACGACTTTGTGCCGTACCGGCTCGTTGTAAAACCGTAACTCACTGTTACCAAGAATCCCGTTGTCGCCAATCCCAGTGGTGTCTGGTATACCAAACAATCGCTTGAGTTGACTGAAGTCATGCTCTTTGATGGGACGGTCGATAAAAACCAGTGCGTTATCATACATCCCGCCTTGAATTAATCCACGCTCTTTCAGTTGTTCAACTTCACTCAAAAGACAGAATGTCCGTGCTGCTGCAAAATCTTCAGTGAATTCGCGCTCAAGATCGTACAGCGAGGTGTATTGTGTTCCGATTCCCTTATGATTGTATTCAATCATGTAGGTTACGCGAAACTCATCACTCGGAACGATTACTAAATCAGTGCGAGTCTCATCGTTATGGTATATAACAGGCCGATCAAGTGTAAAATACTGCCGCGGTGCGTCCTGGATAACGATTTGTGCCTGCCGCAGCGCATGAACGAATGGTAACGCCGAACCATCCACTCGCGGCGGTTCCGGCGCATCCAATTCGATTAACAAATTATCGATACCCAGCCCGTAGGCTGCCGACAACACATGCTCTACTGTACTGACTTTCGCTTCACCCCGGGAAAGCGTTGTCCCCCGCTGAATGTCAGTCACATAATCGATGAGAGCAGGAATCGTATCGGAATGCGGTAAATCAACCCGCTTGAAAATCACGCCATGATTAATCGGAGCCGGTTTGAACCGGATCGTGGCTTCACAACCGGTGTGTAGGCCAATTCCGCTTAACTCGATTTCAAACTGGATTGTCCGTTGTTTAATATTCATTTCGTATCGTTGCCCCCCTGCTCAATATCTTTAACCCGGGAAAACAGCGCTTCCAATTTGAGCAACAGTGCATCGATCCGCAACCGTTGACGGTAACCGATAGCAGGTGTTCCCCACAATTTCTGGGCGGAACCAATATTCCCGATAACTCCCGCTTGTGCGCCGATTTCATTTCGGTCGCCCACTTTAATATGGCCGCCAAAACCGACTTGCCCACCAACCCGGTTGTTGGATCCGATTTTCGCTGATCCAGAGATACCGGTTTGAGCAGCGATCACGTTGTGTTCTCCTAATCGAACATTGTGTGCTACTTGAACAAAATTATCGAGTTTCGTTCCCTTCGCGATTGTAGTGGCGCCAGATAGGGCTCGATCAACACAACTATTCGCACCTACCGAAACATCGTCCTCGAGAACTACCGTTCCTAACTGCGGAACGCTGTGATACACCCCCTGCTCGTTCGGATGAAATGCGAACCCTTCCGAACCAATCACTGCGCCGTCTTTAACGGTTACACGGTCTCTCAAAATCACCCGGTCGCGGAGTGAAACTTGTGGATGAATTCGGCAGTCTTTGCCAATTATCACCTCTCTACCAACAACCACATGACCATAAAGAATTGTACCTGCACCAATGTCTGTACGATCCCCAATAATGCTGAACGGACCTATCGATACATTCTCAGAGATTGCCACATCGCGACCTATAATGGCACTGGGATGAATCCCTGTAGGTTCCGGTAGTGGAGGATGGATTCGCTGAAGCAATGTAGTAAATACTTCGTACGGATTTCCGACCCGTACGACGCTTACTGCCAAAGCCGGTTCATCATGTTTTACAAGAATCGCGGCGGCATTGCTTTGCTCAGCATCTTTACGATATCGCGGATCGCTCAGAAATGAGAGCTCGTTGGCGCCAGCTTCTTCTAAACGTGCCAAACGCTCGATGGCTTTATCTTCGCCTTCGAGCGTTCCGCCGAACTCGTTTGCTATCTCGGAAAGTTTTATCATAACACCCGGTGGGTGATCATATAGGATCACCCGAAACAAATCGATTACTTCTTTTGTAGCTCATCGAGAATTTTTTGTGTGATATCGTCGGTCGGCTTTGCATAGACAATGCTCCCCGGGACTACATCGAAAATGTAGTCGTATCCATCCAACTCACCAATTTTCTTGATTACTGCATTCACTTTTTCAAGAATCGGTTTGGTGAGTTCGGCGTTCCGTTGATACAACTTTCCTTCCGGCCCCCACGTTTCGCGCTGAAACTTTTCGTAGCCATCCATTTTTGCGCGAATCTCGTTATACTTTTCCTTTTGTTTTTCTTCAGTCATCATTGCCGACTGTTTCTCGAAAGTGTCGCGCATTTTTGTAATCTCAACTTCCATTCCGTCAAGCTTCTTCTTGTATTCGCTCTCTTCGGATTCCAACTGCTTCTGAGCATCAAGTGATTCCTGAAACTCTGCCATGATTTGCTGGCTGTTGATGTAAGCGATCTTCATGTCTTTCGCGAATACAACACCGGCAAAAGCAAAAATACCCAACACGGCAGCCAAAAAGAATTGTTTCATTACGTTAGATCTCCTATGAAATTAGAATCCTCGACCAAACTGGAAGTGTGGAATCCATTCCCCCTTCCGGTCGCCATTGTAATCGGTGTTATCGAAACCATAGCCGTAGTCGAGACCAATTAAACCGACCAACGGCATGTAAATCCGGACCCCCATACCCACCGACCGTTTGAGGTTGCCGGGATCGAGATCGTATGGGGAAAGCCACACGTTACCCGCTTCGGCAAACATCAATCCGTAAATTGTCGGAGATGGTACAATCGGGAATCGTATCTCTAAACCTTGCTTAAAGAACGACTTACCGCCAATCGCATAATCGCCGTCATTGGTTTGAGGTCCGATCGCCCGTTCGTTATACCCCCGTAGCGGAACGCCTAACGATAAACCGGAGCCACCCATAAAGAAGTAATCAATATACGGAATATTCCGGGGGTTCGCCGTTAAACCGTTCATAAAACCAAACTCAGTGGTCGAGTATAGAACGAATTTCCAAAATGCTGGAACATACCATTCACTGGCAATCGTATTCTTGAAGTAACGATCCCCGCCACCCAATGGTCCGCCTGCCAATGTCATCGATAACGATTGTACCGAGCCATTCGAGGGGAATTCCGAGTTATCACGACTATCGCGATAGATAACTTGGGTTAATGAGCTGCTTAACCGCCACGAGTTTTCTTCCAAATTATTCGCGTTACTCGCTTTAAATGACTCGGTGAAGTCCGAGTACATCGTATTTTCCAGGCGGTAGGTATAGCTGATTCGGAAATAATCATCCGGCCAAATCAATCGTCTGCCAAACCGTACACTACCACCATAGAGGGTTTCATTGTAACCATAATATGAGCCGCCGCGCCGTTGCGAAAACAAACTGCCACCCAATGATGTTTGCGGATATGTCAGATAAGGCTCGTCAAAACTGATAGTGAAATTTCGGTAGTAGCTGCCGAAACTCCAATCGAATACAAACTTCTGAGCGTTGCCAAAAAGATTCGGCATCGTAAAGCCAAGCGAGCCAACCATTCCGTCGCGTTGACTGTAACCGACTTGCACATTCGCCTGATCAGTCTGTTTCTCTTCGACATTAAATGTAATATCGACTTCATTTTCACCCGACGGTAAAACTTGCGGGTCGACCATATTAAAGAAATTCAAAAG
>JAOTSC010000057.1 GCA_030247525.1 bacterium
GATCCATATCGATTGGCGTTGGTTCGAGTGGATTAGTAAAACTTAGCGAAGAGGTTGCTAAGTACACGTGTTTGCCAACTCCGGTGCCTTCAAGCGGAATGGTTACCGCTTGATAGGGCGTTTCAAAAGTAACTCGCAACGTATCTATGTACTCGAATAGCGAGTCGGGTAGAAACTTTACCCATATCCACAAGGAATCATTGGGCGAAATCGTTTGCAAAGTGTTCGATATCCGAATTGAAAACTGCGCTCCAAAATCAAGCGACGTCGTTTGAAAGGTGAACGGTTGACCGTAGGGATTTGATATTGACACCAACAATGAATCGGTGGTTTTCTGGCGTATTTGACCAAACGCTACGATCTCCCGATTCGTCGACAAAATCGGCATGTAGACCGAGAAATCCGCGTCGGAAGTATCGCCAATTACTGTGTTCACAACTGAACGTATGCGAATCCGGGCATGATTTGTCGTTGGTTGGCTCGGCGTCCATACGAATTCTCCATCGTCTATCGTACTCGTTTCGATGGTTTCCCATGAGTCAGATGGGTAGTTACGGTCGAGTTCAATCGAGACGTTTCCGGTGTTACCCAACGAACTCCAATAAATCGTTTCGGCATAACCGACGAATCGGGTATCATTGCCATTCGGCGATACTACGTCGATCATCCGCGAACCGCGAATAGTAATATCGTCGACGATGAAGCCGCCAAGAATATCATAGTATCCATTGGGTGTTAAAAACAACGATAAATCCGATAAATTCGTCAGATTGTCGTTCCCATTGCGCGAGAGCTGATTCTCACCGTCGGCGTCCCATGTCACCGTCCACACACCATTGGCAAATCGTTGCATTCGTAATTTCACCCAGCGGTCGGGGTAGATAACGACGGTGGTATTCAGTACCGTAGAGTTGTTGTATAAAATGAGTTCCCATAAGTTCGTTTGGTTGTTAAAATTGATTTTCGTATTAAATCCTAAGTTGTTGGGAATGACACTCGGGATACCTTGTGAAAATCCGAGATGGGGAATGCTAAAGGTTGGCACCCGTTTATGAAACCAAAACTCAGCGATGAATTCGCTCGGTAAACTCACTGGAGTGTACAACATTGTACCCCATCCATCAACGTTATTGCAATACATTTCCAGACCGGGAGTGCCGAACCTGCCGCCGGTTTGCAGTATGTTTACCGTTCCCGGTTGTCCCTGGTTCAATACGTTCCATGTTAGATTGGTCGAGAAGTTACCATCGTTGAAATTGTCCGTATAAAAGTAGTCGCCATAAATAACAAAATCGGCACCACTGGTATCGCCGATTTGTGGATTGGTTTGCGAAAGCACCCGGATTCGACCGTTAGTTGTACGATGTTGCGATTGTGGAATCCAATCGAATCGCTGCGCACTCGCAGTAGCAGAACCAAGCGGCAACCAGTTTCCACTTGGATAGTTCACATCCATCTCGATGAATACGTTTCCGGTACTTGCCACGGTTTGCGACCAAGTAACCGAATCTGCTCGACCAACCAATAGGTTCTCCCCACCAGTCGGGTGTGTGACAAACAAGGGAAACGGTGTGTGTCCATAAACGGTGAATCGTTCGATTTCGGATGAGTAAACGACGCGATTTCTTACAAACATTCCGTATTGTGTGTGTCCAGCACTCGTATAGTGACCAACATCAACAATACTTGCGGGATTGCTGACATCAAACACCCGAATGCCGATATGGTGCGTTCCAACATAGCAAAAAGGAAACTCGACCGTAACATCGTGGGCTCCTTCTTGATTGATGTGATAGAATCCGATCTCGGAAGGACTTGTGGGATTAGAGACATCGACGATATGAAGACCTTGCCAGTTGTCGGCAACATAAACTCGATTACCATTTTTAGTAAGGTTTCGGTAGTATCCACTATGGGTAACCGGTGCCCTACCAACTACAACCAGATTATCGGGATTACTGACATCAACGATTTGTACTCCTTGATGACCATCGGTAACGTATGCATAGTTACCGTCAACGACGACATCGTTTGACACATCACCTAATCGATTGGTTCCTCGTAAAACCGGAGTTGCGGGATTACTAACATCAATTACGCCAATTCCAAATCCCGCTTCGGCAACGTACACGAAATTACCTTGTATCGCCATCCGAACCCCATGCCCAATGTTCGCTGAGCCAAGCAATACCGGTGACAAGGGATTGGATATGTTGTAAGTGAAGAAGTTGTTGGAGTAGAGAGCAATCCCAACGCATAAAAGATCCCCTTGTACTACGATTCCCGCAGCATACCTGTGTTCGATAAAAGCGACTTCTACCGGCGCTCGAAAATTCGAAATATCGACAATACTAACACCACCCCGACTTGGCGTGCCAACACCTGAGCAAGTGATATACGCGTAATTTCCTTGTATTACGAGATCTCTACAGTTTTCAGTACCAGTTGGATATACAATTCCACCGAATTTGATGACATTCAAGCTGTCTTGCGCTTCGACAGCTACAATTGGTAACAGCAACGCGATGATTGTAAGCACAAGCAAACCATACTTACAGATAGTGCTGACTCTACACATAGTTCCTCCGGAGAGTTGGTGGTTAATCATCCCCATTCTTGTTTTCATTCAGTAACAAGTTTCCTTGGGATCGGTTTCTTGCAGAGAGAAACTTACATTCCGTTGCAACGCAGTCAATCCGTTCCTGTGTGATAGGAGAGTCGGTGTATTCAAAGCAAGGATCGGCTTTCGCAGACGTTGGGCTTCTGTCTGTGGTCTCATCACGATGTCGACTATTCGACGCCAAAAGCGAACCACATTAAAAACTGAAAAAATAGTCATACCCGAGTTGTATACTAAACAACGTGTTTCGTGTTGGTTAGCATACCGAGATCAGTCGTGGCCGAAGACGCAAGAATAGCGGAGTACCACATACTCTTAAAGTTAGAAAAAGTAGCGGTTGCCAATAAATAGGACTTTTCGGAAGTTACCGGGACATTATGGAAGCTGCCGGGACATTTCGGAGAAATGATTGAGCTACTACTTTTCAAGAATCGATTAAGCCGATTTTGATGGCATACCTGTTTGCATCTACAGCCGACTTTATATGTAGCTTATCAAAGATAGCTGTCTTATAATTTCTCACGGTTTTGTCGCTGATGGAAAGTGCTTCCATGATTTCAGCGGTTGACTTTCCATCCGCAACAAGAAAAAATATCTCTTTCGCGCGTTTAGGTAATGCATTGTAAGCCTGGTCAATCGGGGGTTCTTTCTCTGGTGGCTTTAGTCCAGACATTAATCTCCGGACAAACTCAGGTGGTAAAGTCCGATCCAGAAAATGTTGGTTGTTCGCAACATCTTCTAACGCAATAATCAACCACTCCGCGGCGGACTCTTTACATAAATAGCCATTTGCACCCGCTTGAAACACCAGTTGAATGGTATCGACCTTTTTCAGAAATGTTATAACCAGAATCTTGATTTCTTTGTTCAGAAATCGGAGCTCTTGAGCAAACTCCAACCCATCCTTCCCCGGCAGCGAAATATCGAGGGTGATAATATCGGGTTTCGTTTCCAAAATTCTTCTATTTGCTTCCTCGGCGGTATGCGCTTCACCGACAATCTGGAATCGCGCATCCCTCGACAAACGCGACCTGAGACCTTCCCGAAACAAGGGGTGGTCATCTACGAGAAATACTTTTTGCGGCACTTTCATTTTTAATTCTCCTGGTGCAACGGGATTTCAATAGAAACGACAGTTCCTTTTCCGACTTGCGATTCGATAGACAACACTCCTCCGATCATCTTCATTCGCTCGCGAATGCCGACCAACCCCATTCGTTTCGCTATCATCGCTTCGGGAATTCTCACAGCGGTATCGAAACCCTTTCCATCGTCCTGTATGGTGACATACAGCCGTTCCATATCAAGTCGCATCATGATCATTACCGACTTTGCTTCGGCATGTTTTCGAATATTCGTCAGCGCTTCTTGTACGATTCGGAAAATCGTGAGTGAAATTTCATTCGAAATTTCGACCGGACTCCTTAACGAAACATTACAAGAGACAACAATACCGGTCCTCAATTGAAAATCTTCGGAATAACTCGCAATGCATTTTATCAAACCGCGCTTTTCTAAATCTGTTGGAAGCAATTGGTGACTGATATCGCGAACTTCTTCCGTGATTTTCTTTATCTTCTTCGATATACTACTTACCTGTCGATTGTCAGCTCCTTGAATATCCATGATGTCGAATTGTAGTGCGAGCAATTCCTGAGCGACTGTATCGTGCAGATCGGTTGCAATTCTCTTCCGCTCGTTCTCTTCTGCTCGCAGCAATTCTATTGTCAAGGCGTGGATTCGTTTCTGCGCTTGCTGATGCAACTTTTTCTTTTGTAAGAAACGAAGACCGAAGTATCCTCCTCCTCCGAGCCCAAACGCAATACCGGCGATAATCAAATCCCAGCGATACCGAACGAACCACCAATATGGGTTATGCTCTAAATAGAGTAATGCATACAGTCTATTCCGGTCGTAACCGATAAAAATTGTTCTATCTTGACTTTGAACGAAGCGCTGAATCGTATCGTTTGCGGCGTGAGACTGGTAACGTTGAATCGTGTAATGAGTTATTGCAACCGGCTGTAAGTCCTCATCAAGCAAATGATGCGGAATACTTGTCGAACCCGAGTATCCGAACAGTATCGTCGGTAATCCTTTACCGGGCACAAATCGCTCCGCTGCAACGCTGGCAAGGTTTGGAAGTGTAACAACTTCCGGCATCGGCGCAAAGCGCTCGGTTAGCCATCGCGCAGTCGCATTCTTCTTGTTTACTTCTATGCCAAAGCGCAGTGAATCTGTTACGATAGTTGGAATCGCAATGCTCCCATTGCCGCGGTATTCTCGAAGAATTCTTCCACTCGTGGGCTCCAACTCGCACACATTGTAGTGGATGGTCGGACTGTAGTTTGCAACATTTTGGTATGCGTAAAGACGAAGGCGTGGTGACTTCCTCACAGCGAACCGACAGGAACCGCCGCCGATGTCCCGTTTGACACTCCACAGTAATGAACCATCAGATCGCAATGCTGCAAAGTATCCGAAGTTGCTGCTATAACCATTTACATCAAACCCGGTGAAGTCGGAATTGAAGTTGACCAGAAATTCATCGGCTCCATCGTTATCAAGATCAATCGCTTGTGCGAATGATAAGTGATTGCCGGTTTGAAAAGTGAACCTTTTTTTGAGTGGGTGAATTGAATCGAGCAGGTACAATTCGCGGGGAATTTGTCGTGGGTAGTAATTCGTCATTCCCCAGTGGTAAGTCTTTCTATCACTGGAAAGCTGGTGTGGGGCAGAAAGGTCATACGTCCATTTATCGGATGGAACAGAATCCGGACAATCTGCCTGAAAAGCGATTGTCGGGTAAGAAAAGGACTTCGAGCGAGGATCGAAAGCGAGAAGCTGTATGCGCTTACCGACATCAAATTTCGTCAAAAATAGAATCGGTTTCTCGTTTTCAAGTGGGATCGGAGAAACAAGATTGTAAGTAATCGAATCGTTCCTTTGTCCAGTGGCGCTCTGCCAAAGCAAAACATAACTGTTGGGGCTCTCTATGACTTTGGAGGTTTCATCGACGATTTGAAGATAAAGGATAGTATTGGTTGGTTTAAAAAAGGCTTGGAGAATTTCTTTCTTACTATCGCCATCCCAATCGACAAACTCAGCGTTTGTAAGAGATGTGTTGTATTTATCGAGTTCTTTGATTAGATAGGGATAAGCCCCGGGATGAGTGGACGAAGTACGTGTACAGCTTGCGAGTAGTAGCAGGCAAACTTGCAATCCGAGCAGTAAGCAGATTGTCCGAGTTGGATGGTATAAATTGAGAGTTAGCAAAGTTTTTTTCCAGACTGTACACACAATTTATACAATACGCTTTTCATTATCAACGACAATTGATTCAATTTAAATTTGATTTGACAGCGAGAGCCAATTGGTGCCATGTTTGATTTTGTTACCAATACTCGCATGACCGATTCTTTGATCTTGCCATTATTGCTCCGAAGCAAGCGCAGGGAAGACGATGCAAGGTTCTTCGCCGGAAGACCTGTTAGTTTTTCTGTTGCTTTTGTAGATACTCTCGACATAAACCTCCTTCTGATTGGCTTTGAAGAATATAATACACTATCCGTTTAGCAGTAAGTTGCGTATAGCGCAGCAAATATATCACATGGGTTTTTCGAGAGAAACCATGAACACAGTCGGCACCGAAAATTGTTCCATCGGGATATCGTTGATGTCATTAACCCATTGGTCGGTAAAAAACAGCTTTTGTTGCTTTACGGTTCCCCGCAGGTTGGGAGGGAATCCATTTTAAATCTTCTCTGCGCGAGAACTGAAAGTCGGTTCGGGGGTAACACATTTAATGTGGACTGGGAAGGTAATCGCCTAATGGAAACATTCAATCGGGGTGTCGAAGCAGTCGTAAAACAATTGGAAGTGATGGGTGGTCGTTTCCTTCCCCTTCCCCAACCCCTTGACCAATGTATGCAGTTCCGTATGCATCTCCTTTAACTCGGCGATTTCCGCTTTGATCAGCGCAAATTCTTCACTCGACCGCTGTTCAATGCGCTCGCCGGTGATCCGCGTTCCCGCCTGCAATACCGACAACAAAACCAATTGCAAGTATGCCGACGAAATGGTGAACAAGTTAGACCCCCGCTACGAGTTGCACTCACTACTTTTGTGGATGCCATATTAAGCGGTTTGCGTTTCCCGAAAAGATCTGCCAATTCCGGTGCAACAGCTGTAGTTTTCCTTGTATAGAATCGTATCCCTTGGGCTTCGTGGTCTACCTCGATTCTCTCAATACACTTTTTCAACATCGATTTTTTTACATCGGGTGTTGACGTTCGGATTCTTTCCTATAAGTTTTGAATATAGAACCGTAAAGCGTCTTCGTGGAGTTCGACGTTAAAGATCACTTACACATTTTTTCTTCTTTAGTATTGTTCACATTATTGAATTGGATGATCCCTATACCCCGAAAGGGCAAAGACACCCATACTCACAAACTAAAGATTGTGACATTACTCACATGTTTTTTCTCAAAACCATTCATCATCCTTCTACACAATCGTAACAACATTTATATTCTTCATATATAAAAACAACAGATTTGTTGTATCGTTCCTAATCATCGTAGGAGATCCAATGCGATCCCACACATACTGCAGTATCCGCACATTGATTTTTGTCCTACTTGCTCTGCTTACCGTCGGAACATTTGTTGTGCCTGTTTTAGCGAACACAGAGAAGTACCCCCGAGACAAAGACGGGAACTTCACTCTCGACGCAGTTCCGCCACCTGCTTCCAATCCTCCCGTGATAGATGCCATTGGTGGTCCCGATGGATACGGGTACCGCTGGATCGACAACAATGGAGAGCCGACCGGTCCGACGTATGGTTGGATTGACATTTCTACTACCGGTACAAGTTGTGGAATAACAGGCGACGATCAAACTTCTCTTGCTCTGCCAATAGGATTTAGTTTTCCTTTTTACGGGACGAGTTATACCCAGTTTCGTGTTTGTACAAATGGTTGGATTACATTGAATGCCAGCGAAACTAGTACCTCCTATACGAATTCCACACTACCGAATGCTACGGTACCGAATAATATCATCGCGCCGTTTTGGGACGATCTAATCTCCAACAATGTTCGTTACCAAAATGTTAGTGGCAATCTGGTTGTCAGTTGGTTAGGCTCGACTGCGCAATCCGGAGGAACCGGAACTTTTGATTTTCAGGCAATTTTACATCCCAGCGGAGAAATCCGTTTTCAGTACAATACCGTTGGAACGCCGGTAAATAGTGCCACCATCGGCATCGAAAACTCGACCGGAACAACTGGATTGCAAGTAGTCTATAATGCGGCTTATGTGGCTACAAATCGGGCAGTTCGGATATATCCCGACCCGAATTTTCTTGGTGTACCGACGAACCCAGCTCCGACCGACGCATCCAATAATGTTCGATTAAGTCCAACTCTTAGTTGGGTCGCTGCAAACAATGCTACTGGCTATCACGTGTACTTCGGAACCACAAATCCACCGATGTCCATGATCTCTTTCAATCAGCCGGGGACATCCTTCGTAGCAACAGATCTATTAGAAGGAACAACCTATTACTGGCGAATCGTTGCGACGAATGGTTCGACAACAAATGCTGGAGCGGTTTGGTCATTTACCACGAAAAGCCCCGATAGTTATGGATATCGATGGAGTGATAATCTGGATGTTGGTGGTCCCTCCTATCAGTGGATTGACCTTTCCTCCACTGGTACAACAGTGTATACCGCCGGGGATGATTCGACGTCGCGCGCAATACAAATCGGTTTCCCCTTCAACTACTACGGGACAACCTATACTCATTTCAAAGTGTGTACCAATGGGTGGCTCACTTTAGACACCACGACAACAACAACCCAGCATATCAACACGACAATTCCCGCCACTGCCATTCCCAATGCCTTGATTGCCCCTTATTGGGATGATTTACGGTTGACGACTGCAACAAACAGCTATCTCAAATATCAAACGATTAATGCAAATCAACTGGTCGTGGCCTGGCGAACCCCGCATTTTTCTGGCACCGGGATTTTTCAATTTGAAGTAATTCTGAATCTTGATGGCTCCATTCTCTTTCAATACGATTCGGTAGGTACACTAAATAACAGTGCAACGATTGGCATCGAGAATGGACTGGGTACGGTAGGCAATCAGATCGTTTACAATTCAACCTACCCGGTTCCTGGACGAGTCGTGAAACTAACCGGACCACAACCCGGTTTACCGGCAACGCCAAGCCCAATAAATAACGCCACCAACCAGCCCTTCACGAATCTCTCTTTAAGTTGGAGTGCAACCAATGCCACGGGATACGATGTGTATCTCGCCACAAATAATCCACCAACAACATTGGTTTCCACAAATCAACCGATTACGAGTTTCTCCGCACCGACATTGTCGGTGGAAACCACCTACTATTGGCGAATCGTTGCCCGGAATGCCAGTGGAACCACCTATGGTCCAATTTGGCAATTCACAACAGGTTTACCGATTCCGTCCAACCCTATTCCAGCCGACGAGGGATCGGGTGTAATTAATTGCGGATTACAATGGGGACGTTGTGTCGGTGCGACCGGGTACGACGTGTACTATGGAATGACAAACCCACCCCGGATGAAAGTTGCCTCCAACATCCCCGATACAACATTCGACCCCGGTTCCTTTACCGGTATGCAACGGGTGTATTGGCGCGTTGTCGCCAAGTACGGCGCGAATGAATCTTCGGGACCGATTTGGTCGTTTGAAGCGCAAATGGGGAGCACGGGGTATCCTGAGTTGATGTCGCCGATTGACCACGCCGAGCAGATTCCCTATACATTACAACTCTCCTGGATGCAACGCAGCCTAAGTACCTATGATGTTTTTCTCTCAACATCGCTTTCAGATGTAATGAATCAGAATCCAACGGCACGAATTGCGGAACAGATAACCGATTCGTATTTCTCCGCGACCAATTTTCTAACATTGGGACAGACGTATTATTGGCGAGTTGCGGAGTATAGTATTCCTCCGGGCACAATGCATATATCTGCCCCACGTGAATTTTCAATACATCCCGGTTTAAGCGGTGAGTTTGAGATTGGGGATATGGCGCACGCCACGTTTAACAGTGCGTTAAACGATTTAACTTCCATCGGTGTCGGAAGTGGTGGAGTAACATTTAACGTTCGTCCGGGTATATACAATGAAAATTTGATCATTCCAGCTCTCTTCGGATCGAGCCCCAGTAATCCGGTTGTATTCCGATGTTCGAGTCACGATGCAACCATCGTCCCGCAAACAACTTTTGACGATGTGGTACAGCTTGCTGGCGCCAATTGGGTAACGTTTGACGGTGTTAATATTTCGGATTTGGCAGCGCAATCACGCTACGCATTTCATCTAAAAAACGGTGCGTCTCACATAACCATTGTAAATAGTACGATGTCAGCAACTCGGCGAGCCGACGATCAAGTTGCAATACTATCGAATCACTCGAATGACAGCGAACCTTCTAACTCGTTTAATCAATTCTTGAACCTTAAAGTTTCCGGCTACAATGTTGGCGCTCGATTGGAAGGTATAATTAGCCGCGATTCGAATAACGTCATCGGTTCAACGACCACCAATATTTCTAGCACAAACCGCACAATTTTCGGCTATACATCAAGTATCGGTACCGGCATTATCGCTCATAAACAATTTGGTTTTACGGTAAGCGATTGTGATATCCGAAATGTCACGATGTCAACCGATAATTCTGTTAATGGGATACACGCCTCTTATGATGTTCAAGGCGGCCAATTTCTAAGAAACCGGATTCACAATCTTACCGTTGCCTCTGGAACCGGTAAGGTTATGGGAATCAACGTTTTTCTTAATTGTCAAGTTCAGATTGCCAATAATGTCGTGTACGATTTACGAAACAATGCCCAAGCATCCGATTTTCGGGTTTATGGGATTTATTCCGAAGGAACGGCAGATCTTGCGCATAACACGGTTGTCTTAGAGTGCGATTCTGCTTTCGGGTCGGCTTGTGTAAGAGCGCAAATTGGAGCGATTCGTAACAACATTTTCATCAATGCGAGTCGTAGTGCTTTCACACCGCAACGTCTCCACGTGATATATCTTGAAGCTTGGCAAAGCGGTATCATCGATCACAATGTCGTGTATGTTCCCAATCCAGTTGGTGGCGGTGCCGCCGTGAATATTTACAATCCGGAAACCCTGATTCCATGGTCGAGTTGGCAAACAACTTCGCGCGATGCGAACTCATGTAACGGCGATCCTCGCATCTACTCTTACGGACCTAACCTTGATTACCGCCTTTCTCCCGACAGCCCGGCGCTGTATCGCGGTGCATCGCTAAGCTGGGTACTAACCGATATCGACAGTTCGCTTAGGAATCCGGTTACTCCGGCATGTGGTGTCGATGAGCCCTCTGCTGTTAAGTTACGAAAACCGGTTGGAGGCGATACACTACTTATCGGGCAAATAGATACTGTTAAGTACAATGTATCAGGATACCAATCGATTCGGGTTGAATGGAATCAAAATTACCCAAATGGAAACTGGCAAACTTTAGCTGCTAACAATTCTCCAACGATGCAACAGCATTTATGGCGACCAGACCCTGGCTCAGCAACAACACATGCTCGCGTGCGAATATCATCTCTTGAATTCCCCAGCTTGCGCGATTCAAGTACAAGTGAATTTTCGTTGTTTGAATCTTCACTTACGTTAGTTAATCCCAGCGGCGGCGAGACATTAATTGGCGGTTCTCCCTATAATATTCAGTGGTCAAGCAACCTGCCGGGATCTGTTCGTTTGGAAGTGAATTATCACTATCCCGAAGGAGATTGGCAAACCATTACCTCGGTCGGTGGTACTCCGATTGCACAACATCTTCCATCGACAGGGAGTTTTCTTTGGAACGTAAGTGTCGATTCGTTAGATCCACTACAACCATCTTTTTGGATTGCAAGGATTCGAGTCGTATCCGAAAGTTATCCATCATCGCTCATCGATAGTTGCAATAGTAACATTCGCATCGAGAATCCCTATTTCAATTTAATCGGTCATTCCCCGTCTGATACTATTTACTGGGGCTATCCCGATACGCTGCGTTGGCAGTCGAACTTGGGTGGCTTCGTTCGAGTAGAACGTTTCAATGGTGGAACATATCCCGGTTACAATTGGAGCCTTGTTCGCGATAGCGTTCCGAATACCGGTGAGTATGTCTTCATCCTTGACTCATCTGCACTGTACACGAATTACTTCGGAGGCTTGAAAATCTCCCATCTCGGCAGTACGTTTACCACGGGAAGAATTGCGTGGGACAATGTTAGACGAGTATTGGAATTAGTTAATCCGCATAACGAAATGCGGACACGGATGTCAGAACCGATTCAGTGGTTACCCACGGGCTTGTCTGGTAATGTGCGAATAGAGATGAAGCGGAGTTACCCCACGGAAGGCGAATGGCAAACCCTTTTCGAGAATATTCCCAATGATGGGTATGAGAATTGGGTCGTTCCCGCCCATAGCGACCCGGGAAATATTGCAGTTCGGTTCCGGATATCATCGCTCGAACAGACACAATATGACTATATAAGTCAGTCATTCGCCATCATTCATCCGATATATTTACCTCAACCCTCCGATACGCTTTTTCTCGGTGAACCTGATACTATCCAGTTGGTGTTCGATGAGCGCATTACCGGTTTTGTCAATATCAAATTGAATCGTGCGTACCCCAGTCCGGTTTGGGTAACGATTGCAGCGAATCGTCCAGCAACGAACCACATCTTTTTGTGGACACCGACGGGAGCAGTAACCGAGAATGCGCGTATCGCTATTGTTCCGTTATCAAATCCGGAAGTTGCCGATACGATGGTTGGTAACTTCAGTATCCTCAATCGACAAGTGAACATTACTTATCCCGATGGCGGGGAACAAATCGTCGTGGGAAGACCGGACTCGATTTGCTGGAGTATGACGTATCCGACCCGGTTCGATATTTATCTCAGCAGGCATGGTGTCGATCCGGTCAATCTTGAACTGATTGCATCAAACGTATCCTCGCTGGATGGCCATTGTTACTGGACACCAACCGCTCCACTCTCAGACAATTCGTACATCTATATCGTCGATCCAAATCTTGGAGTAGATGATTGGTCCGATACACCATTCCGAATCGTCAGTTCTACGATAACAGTCACCCGTCCCAACGACGGTGAACATTTTTACTTCGGTCTGCAGGATACTATCCGTTGGAATTCCTTGAATCTAAGCGATAATAGTCTGGTCGCCATCGATCTTCGCCGGGGATACACTGCACAATGGGAAAATATCGTACCCTCAACCCGGAATACCGGCGTTGCCTTTTGGACACCAAACGGGGTAGCAAATCAGAATTCCAAAATTCGAATTCGCTCGTTAGAATCCCCAGCGGTCTGGGACACCTCCGATTATACTTTTAACATTGAAAACTACAGTTGGTTATTGGCATTTCTTGCCCGTAATCCGAATCTTGGGAACTTACAAAACGAATGGTCGCCAGCAGTTCCATTTGATGCTACAACCGGGAATCGCCCGCCACTGGAAGTAACATTTCCCCACCAAGGAACCGGTCATGCGAATCCCGATACGGTTAGTTTGTCCTATCGCCGTATTGATTCTGACGAGTTGACCAAACGGATCAATCGATATTGGGATATCGAACCATCCTCAGAAAATTTTCAGAATGCAGAGTTAACTTTACGCTTCCAACGATCGGATTTACCTGCCGGTTTAAGCGATCCTGTTAATGCGAATCCACGGCTGATCTCGGTCTATTCAAATGATGGAGGTTTGACTTGGATTTTTGAACCGGGCGGCAGTTGCACGGTCGATAATCAAGGCTCTGATGGCAATACATTCCAGTATAACCTTACCGGATTGAATCACATGTCACAATGGGCATTAACCACCGATGGAATGCAACCGGTACTTACTACTCCGAATGGTAACGACACTCTTGTTATTGGCACAACAACCACGATCCGTTGGAACAATTCGATTCGGGGTGGATTGGTAACAATCCAATTGAATCGCAATTACCCCTCAGGCAACTGGGAGACTATACTCACCAATACACCCAATGATTCGTTGGAGAATTGGGTGGTGTCGGGAGCAGTAACCAGTAATGCCCGGTTCCGGATTTTCTCAGAGCTGTTTGCTACCGATGGCGATACCAGTAATGCAGCGACCGTTATTCGAAACCCCGGTGCAGTATCGGTTGTTACAGTAACATATCCCAATGGTGCGGAATCCTTGCGAATTGGTGTTACCGATACAATTCGCTGGAGCGCACCAACACTATCGGGTAATGTGTCAATTGAACTGAAACGAAATTATCCCACCGGAAATTGGGAAACGCTTTTCTCAAACACGGTGAACGATGGAAAACAAGCGTGGTCAATAAGCGGCATCGAAACGACAAATGGTAGAATCCGAATTCGTTCGGTAACAACGCCAACAACCGGTGACACTTCGGATGCGAATTTCGAAATCTACCGGCGAGCGGTTCGGATTACCTATCCGAACAGTGGTGAGATTGTAACATTGAATGTTGAAGACACGATTCGTTGGACTTCGCGCGACGTTACCGGAAATGTGCAAATTAAATTTACCCGCAACTATCCCAATCCGCCGTGGGTGACTGTTCCCAATGGAATTAGTGTACCGGTTTCACAGGGTTACTTACCGTGGACACCAACTGGAACCACAACAACCAACGCTCGTGTCGCGATAATTCCTGCGTCATATGTCGATGCCGCCGATACATCGGATGGTAGTTTTTCGATACAAGACCGTGCGTTAACTCTTACCCACCCAAATGGTGGGGAAGTGCTGTTGTTGAATCGAGCGGATACAATCCGGTGGACGGCAACCTACACCAGCACTGCCTCATTGTTCCTGATGCGACATGGTGTGAATGGAACCGAGGAAGTGATTTCCGCTGTGGACACCATCCCAACCCGGCGTGGCTATTTTATCTGGACACCGACGGGAACGCTGACCGACAGCGCATACATCCATATTGTCGATACCTATTATGGAATCGAGGATTGGTCGGATAACCAATTCCGGATCGTAAATTCTATGATGACAGTATCGCGACCGAATGATGGTGAAGTATTCTACTTCGGTTTACCCGATACGATTCGATGGACACCTTACAACATCACAGGAAATGTAGCTGTTGATCTCAGGCGAACGGTTACTGGTCTATGGGAGACGCTGTTCGCCAATCAATCGAACACCGGCTCTGTCGCATGGATTCCCACCGGCAATAGTTCTATCAGCGCAAAAGTACGTATTCGCAGTTTGAGCAATCCGGCAGTCTATGACACCTCTGACTTCCCGTTCAGTTTAACGAATTATCCTTGGTCTGCGTCTCAGCTGACTGTTTACAATCCGAATGCCGGAACGAACCATTTACTCGCTTGGACGCCGACGATTCCTTTCGATGTTTCCTCGAATAATCTTCCACCAATCGAGGTCTCGTTCCCAACCCAATTGAATGGTTATGCCAATCCGGATTCGATACTACTCTGCTATACAATGATTGCTGCCGATGCGTTGGTGAGTGATCGAACGATTCGCCGGTTCTGGATGACATCTCCATCGTCGCAACAATTCCAGAATGCCAGTTTAGCTTTACGATTCGCCGCGGCAGACGTTCCGCTTGGCATTAGCGATCCGGTAACCGTGTATCCACCTTTACGGGCTGCTTATTCGGATAACGATGGGCTCGATTGGGTCATCCAGTCCGGAGGAACCATCGTACGTGATACCGGTGCCATTAGCTCATACCGGTTCCAGTTGAGTTCCTTGAGCCATCTTGCAAAATGGTCAATCGTCAATTCCGGACTACAACCGGTTATCACACATCCTAATGGTGGTGAGCGGTTACTACTTGGGCAATTAGACACAATTCGCTGGAGCAATAACATTCGCGGTGGGTTGGTGTCCATCCAAATCAATCGAAGTTATCCAACTGGGACTTGGGAAACCCTCTTTGCTTCGACTCCCAACGATAGTATGGAAGTCTGGACTGTAAGCGGCGCGCTATCTACAACCACACGAATCCGGATTGTCTCCGATTGGTTTACTACCGATGGCGATACCAGTAACACCAATTTTGATATTGCCACCAATGATCCACCCGCCGCTCCGCGCAACTTGATTGTGACAAGATCGGGCGATGATGCAATGCTCAATTGGACACGCGTCGACAGTTCGCAAAGCGGGTATCCGATTATCGTATCGGGTTACAACGTTTACTCCCGAGACATATGGACGAATCCCTGGGTTCTGCGCAGCTCGCTTATAGGAACGAATGAATTAACCTGGCGAGATACCAGTGGCGTCCGGGATAACAGCAAACGATTCTACATCGTGAAAGCATTTATCGGCGGCACGATTGATACAATCGATACGCAACCGGAAATCGAAGCGGTTGCACTACCCGAGTCGTTACCGCGAAAGGGCCCGGTACGATGAGCGATGCATTAATGGCGTCGCTAACGGCGCAACTTCGAAAACTGAATTCTTCTGCCGATAAAAGCGAAGCGCAGACCCCGCGCATGTTACCGGGTGAGCGGCGCGAGATCGCAATTCTCTTTCTTGACTTAAAAGGATTTACACAGTTGTCGGAGAAATTGCAAGACCCGGAGATGATTCACTTAATCGTGAACGGGCCTGATGGGGTAATGACAACGTTACACAAGATTGTTGAGTTTCATGGCGGTTATGTCGATAAGTACGAAGGCGATTTAATCATGGCGCTGTTCGGAGCTCGGCAGGCATCGGAAAATGATTGTCATCGCGCCGTTAGTTGCGGCATGAAACTCATGGAAGCGGTAGCCACCATTGATGATGCCCTTTCTGGACTTGGGGTGAGAATTGGCGCTCGCTGTGGGATAAATTTCGGATGGGTGACGTTTGGCCCCGACCCATCGGGACACGATACTGCGATGGGATCAGCAGTGAACATTGCCTCCCGCATGGAGTCGACGGCGGAAGTTAATACCGTGCAAGCCACCAATGCCGTAGTGCGAGCGACACAGGATTATTTCCTTTGGGAAAATTTAGGCGACATTCTGGTAAAGGGATTGGAAAAACCGGTACACGCATACCGGGTCATTGGCTATGGCGATCTTCATAAAGCGCGCTGGGAACGTACGTCTTGGATGCAGCATGTACCAATGGTTGGCCATGCGGAAGAATTAAAGGCACTGCTTGAACATTGGAACAAATTCCATTTCGAGCGTGAACTGAATCCGCGGGGTGGTGTAAAACACACCATGATTGGATTGCGGGGTGAGCCCGGTATAGGTAAATCACGATTGGTGTTTGAGTTCCTGAAACGTACGCAATCCGAACAAAATTTCCTGTTGCTACACGGACACACGATGTCGGTCGCACAGTCGCCCTATTACATGTGGGCGTGCATTTTGCGCGACTTATTTCACATTGCAAGCGAAAAACCCGATCAAGAACGTTTCCAATTCGTATTCGATGAATTTCTACGTCAAGCGGACGTCGAGAAGCATCCGAACATACCGCGGTTGTTTCCCTATTTGTCCTATGTACTGGGACTACCGGTTCCTGAACTCGAAGCGATCCCCGACTCGATTCGCATTGAACAAATCAAGCTTGCCTTGCGCGATTGCTTTCTCATCATCGCTCACACAAAATTTCCCATCGTCTTTTTCCTTGATGACTTACATTGGGTAGATTCCTCTTCGCAGGAGCTGCTCGAATTTCTGGTCGCAAACAGCGACACGGAGAATCCGTTTTTTTTCCTTGGTACCTACCGACCGGATCGAGATGATGGCACACCAATTGAATTTAAACTACATCCCGGGTATGTCAATTTTCAGGAAATTCCAATTCCACCACTCACCGAAGAGCAAACCACCCAACACATTGCTGAAATCTTACAAGGATACCTTTCCAATTCATCTACAACAGAGATTCCTATCGAGTCACAACGAATTGTGTATTACTTTTCTCACGGAAATCCCTTTTTTACCGAAGAGTTAATTCTCGATTGGTTGGAGACCGGTGAATTATACAACCGCGATGGTATCTGGATTTTTGAACCGTCGGCGAAGCGACTCGAACTACCCAATAGTATCACCAGTTTAGTTAGAGCAAGGGTAGATCGATTACCGGTGGAAACCAAACTCGCTTTGCAACAATGCTCCGTGATTGGACTCGACTTTTCTCTTCGATTGTTTCAACGAGTAAAGAATAAGTTGTCGCTCTCCGACAATGCCGCGCCATTACTGAATGACTTAGTCTTTCGTGATTTTCTCCGCAGCATTTCGTCATTACACGACGCGATGTACAAATTTAAACTCACGACGACAAAAAGTGTCGCCTACTCGACCTTGTTAATGAATAATCGGAGTTTGCTTCATCGTTTAACTGCGGAATCAATTGAAGAATTGTTTGATAATGACCGCGATATGAATGCGGGAATTCTGGCGGAACATTGGCATCTCGCGAATGAAGTAAGCAAATCGTTGAAATATGGAATCACCGCGTTGCGCTGGCTTCGCCGCGGCGGCAATAACCGGGAAGCGGCAACCTTATATGAGAAGTTACTCCGGTGGCTGCCGGAAACAGCGATGGATCCGAATGATCAATTTGCCGTTCACGCATTCGATTTACTGAAACTTGCCGAAGCGATTGCAAATAGTTTGGGTGATCGCGTAACTCAAAAAGTACATCTCGCAAAATTGTCGCTGTTCGTTCAGAGTGATCGGTTCAAAAAAGACGCTGCAATGATAATCAACCGGTGGGGTAATTTCTGTTATGTTACCGGGGATTTTGAAGCAGCACGAACCTACTATGAAGAATGCGTTACTGTTTCGAACACAGTTCACGATGAAAAATCAGCCGCACACGCCACCGGTAATATCGGTTTAATCGCCATGCACGATAAGCAGTACGAAGAGGCGGAAGCGCGCTTCGTGCGCGCAATTCAACAGTTCATCCAGTTACAGGACGAGTATTCCTTGAACTTGTTTGAGTTGAATCTTGCTGGGATGTGTTTTCTCAAAGGTGAAATCGAGCGTTCGACGCTGTTACTGGAGAAAGTTCAGGAGCGCGCACACCGGTTGCAGGATCGTAATGGCGAAGCGCGGGTTTGGAATAATCTTTCACTGATTCAACTACATCAAGGGCAACTCGATGCTGCCATAACATCCTGCCTGTCAGCCAGTAAAATATATCGGGAAATCGGGGAGCGAAAGTCGGAAGGCATTGTTTTGACAAATCTTGCCCGGCTCTATCAGAAAACCCAGGAAACAGCGAAATCGCGAAAATACTACGCTGATGCAATCCTCATTCATCAGGAAGTCGGCAATAGTATTGAGGAGAAAAAAGCACAAGCGGAATTGGCAGCGCTCAGTAGATAACGTTGACCGTTTCTACGACACAATTGAGAAGGCTATCAATTGTTTGTATTAGATTTGTATCAACAGTTCAGCGTTCAAGCCGTGTAAGATCACTGCTGTTGCTTGACTGGATTTGCAGGAACGCTTCGATACGCATAACTAAGTGACCTACAATTACAGCTTTCACAAATACAATTGCGTGTAATGTTGTTTGAGAATTCAACGATTTCGCTTGACATTTGACAGTTTCGATACTACTATTCTGTTACTGCTTACTACCTCGAACATTGTTGATCACACTTTGCTGATAACTGAGGTACTGGTGATTCGATCTGGCGATATGTTACCACCACTTTCTACAATGCCCATCCGACATTGCCAACACGATACTATTGATCCCAATCAATGTTTAACTCACATTGTTGTATTAGGTCAAGAATGTGCTTTGCCGATTTCTTGTTGCAATTCTTCTCGCATTACCCGGGGGGCATAAAGATGTTCCGACGCATACTAACGCTCACACTACTTTCACTCGGTTTG
>JAOTSC010000058.1 GCA_030247525.1 bacterium
ATATGGATCAGTCAAGGGATACCTTGGTCACTTATGTGCGCGTACATGGGAATCAACAACTCTCTTCGTTATTGCCAATCTTAATTCCAGATAGTTTACCATATCGGGTTACGATTACGAATCTTCCCACCGCACCAGGTGATTCTGCTCGAGTACAGGTAATTTTCGCTCCGACAACGGCGGGCGTATTCACAGGACAAATTGGATTGGTTTCTGATGCAGTGAACGAAGATACCTTGCGAATCGGTGTTACCGGTACTTCCCGATACCTGCCATCAGCTCCCGGTAACTTGGCGAGTACTCGTATCGGTGAAGATATGCGATTAACCTGGAATCGAGTGGACACGTCGATTACCGGTGTTCCGCTTGTTGTCGATCGTTATTTAGTGTTCTTCCGCGCCAACAATCTGAATAGTTGGAATTTTCTTGCGGCGACCTATTCGGCGGAAAACACGATGTATCTGCATCAATCAGTCGTAACCCATAGTTCGCAAATGTACTATGAAGTTCGTTCCTGGATAGGCGACACTGATAGCTTTGACCGGATTATCGGAACGATTCCGACAGGAACACCGGAAGCGATGGTTCGTGAAAGATTAAACTCAATTCAACCGAAGTAGGCTCTTCCATAGATAATGTCCCACAAGTAATTGCTTGACAACAAGTGGTTGCTTGTGGGAATGTTATCACATCATGTATTTCCAATTCTTTCCGTTTGTCATAACTTGGTTTGTTATTCTTAGGATAACGGTTTGAACTATCTAAAGGGCACCTCCGTCGACTACAGAATGATCAAACACCCCAGCCCGTTTCGCTATCGCGATCCGGGCTTTTTCTGTTTACATCAAACCCAAACGATAGGAACCGAAATGGGACCACAACCACAAGTATCGGAACGGGTTTCAGTTCCAGATTAGCACCGAACCAAGCTGTGATCCGTTAGCGTGAAACTGATGAATGGCGATTCGATGAAAGGCACAAGCAGAACAAGATTCTATCTCACAATTGGGTAAACTATCAGGAGGTGACCCATAACAGTGAATAATAACCCATTTACTACCTACGCTACGTCACAACCACCATCGACTACACCGACGATTTATATAACCTGCCGGATGAACTATAATCCCGATGGAAAGAAGAAATCGAAGATGTTGTGCGTGATGCGGAAGCCATCACTTGGGACATTCACGATTACGATCATTCGAACGAGCATCTGTAAACGTTGCCAATTTAGTAGCAATAACGATCAATGTGAGATGAAGTGACATTTGAGAATCTGTCAATAAACTGCTCGTTTGCAATCGAGCTCAAAAAAACTGACTTCGAGAATAACCTTTGATCGAATGAAAATGTGGTTTAAAACGACAAAGGATTCGTTACTGTCCGTTGTTTTAGTTACGAGTCTACTCATGTAATCATTAGGAGTGTTGAGTACATAATCCACGAATTTGAATATAATATGTTGATAATAAATAAAATACATAAAATTTACCAAATCATTGTACAAACGAATTGGGTGTGATATCTTGATGTCGGTGCTATCGGATAGATGGTTACACGTCACGCGTTGATTCAGATACTGAGACCTTAGTGACTCACTCGACGAGAAAATCTCGCTTCCGTTCGGACTTGCCAGATAAACTTTGTGGCCACGGTAATACTCTTCGACCTAACATCACAAATAAATTCATTCAATCGCATTCCCTCAAGGGGCAATGTAATTTTTTTTGCGTTTTTTACGAGTTTGTTTTTCTCTTGTTAAGCTGGGTTGTTAGGAGCGATAACAATTAACGAGACTTTCGATTTGCTCGGAGTAATCGATCAAATGAAATAAGATGGAGCGATGATCAATTCTTGAACTCAGTTTTACATGTTGCGAGCGGACACTTTGGATTGCCCCATTTCTGTTAGGAGGTGGAAGTAGCTTTCGGGAAACAAGCTAATTACGATTCGTTAAGCAATTTGATTTCACGCATTCATTTTAGACAGGTGCGATTTCTCAATGGAGGTTTCAATGTCCGCACGGATTCGATTGTATTTGATGTTTTCAATCTTCATGGTGTTGCTACTAAATCTCAACGGAAAAGCCGCTTCCCTTACTCCACCTTCCGATGGAACCGACGCTTTCGGTGGACAGGATGGTTTCGGGTATTCGTGGGCAGATAACAACGAAACGTTCGGTCCCGCGTACCGCTGGATCGATATTTCGTCGAATGGCACTGGTATCTCATCGCGGGCAATCGATCTGGGTTTTAACTTTCCTTACTACGGCTACACATATCGTTATGCAAAAGTCAATGAACACGGATTCATCACGCTGGATACGCTTTCGACCGGTGTCGACCACCGATACGAAATCCCTTCACCCGAGTTCCCGAACCGATTGATTTGTGTTTTATACGATGAAGATCATATGAATGCATCGGGCGGATTCATGTTGTACCGTTTGATCCATCCCGACTCGCTCGTAATCCAATGGCGAGTGAGAAAAATGGCATCCGTCACGATGGTGAACTTTCAAGCGATTCTCACATCGAACGGGAACATTGTTTTCCAATATCAAAATGTTGCGCCGGACAATAGTACAAACGCAATCGGAATCGAAAATCATTTGGGAACGGTTGGACTGCAAATCACCAACGGAGCGCCGTTTGCAACCGCTGGTAAAGCGATTCGAATCACTTATCCCGCGGTATCGGTTCGTGCGCCGACTCCCTATTGCTGGGCAAGGAATGTAGCTGTTACTACTCACATCTCATGGGTGGCAGGCGACAGCGCCGCGACCTTCGACCTTTACTTCTCTAACGACTCTGTTGCCGTCGACTCGCGCAATCCGTCGGCTTTGGTGGGCGAGAACATGTCAGTGTGTTCCTATGTTCCTCCAACTGCCTTGCAAGAGGGAGCCATGTTTTTCTGGCGGGTAATCGTACACGGTGCAAACGGGCGTATCGTTGCGTTTCCAACTTGGTCGTTCTCAACCACCGGCGCTCCGATGACGGGCACTCGAACTGTCGGTGGCTTAGCACCGGATTTTCCTTCAGTTATCGATGCCGTTGCAATGGTTAAACAGTTAGGAGTCGGACCGGGAGGTGTAACCTTCCTTATCCGTCCCGGTAGGTATTATGGTCAAATAGTTGTTACCGAAATCCCTGGCGCATCACAGACAAACCAAGTTGTGTTCCGCGCTGAGCAAGACACTGTTTTAGCATACTGCCAAGGGGTAGCGATAGGCAATACTAATTCCGTGATAAAGTTTCACGGTTGCGATTGGGTTACATTTGATGGTATCTGTGTCGCCGACTCGATATCGTTAAATTACCGTTATAATGCGTACGGTTATCATATCACCAACAATGGTACGACGAATGGTGCGACCCACAATACGATCAAGAATGCGACAATTTCGTTGGAGAAAAGTCACGCCCTCACTCGAGGAGTTTCCATTACTTACAATGGAACCGTTTCTGCGCAAACCGCCGCGAACAGTTTTAATCGATTAGAGAATCTTAAAATTTACTGCAGTGTCACCGGAGTTTATCTTGGCGGTCATTCAACCTATCGCGATTCATGTAACGAAGTGGTTAGTACGACCTCGGATTTGTCCGACCAGCAACGATTTCTCATCAACTACGATAGTTTAGGAACAAATCCCGAGGCAGCCGCCGCTGCCGGACTTGGTGTGTATGCCGCCAATCAAACGAATCTTACTATCCGGAATATCGATATAACTGGTGCGAATGGTTCCATACGAACCTATGGCATCCAAACCACCGGTTTGTGGGGAACAAATACGATCTCGGGAAACCGGATATTCCGGAATCAAGCGATGAGTACTACAACGTTAGATTCGTCGTACGGAATTCGGGTTGCCGGTGGCAATAACGCCGTATTCTATCTCAACAACAACATGATTTATCAACTTACTGCCGATACCCGTTCCCTCTCGCCAACGACAGCAATATGTTTAAGCGGCATCTATGCCAGCGGATCTTCGTTTACGACCTACATCGACAATAACTCGCTATTACTTGATCAAGGGCTTGTCGATCCTGCCGATTTGATATACAGTTCGGCAGCCATTTGCTTAAATGGCGGAACACACTTTGTTCGGAATAACATAGTAAGCAACCAAACGACGTCGCAAAGTGGAGTTTCTTCACACTATGGTTTATACTTGGCAAGCGGCACTCTTACAGCCAACAACAACTGCTACTTCATTCCCTTTGGCGGCAATGGTTTTGTTGGTTACAACGGCACAAATCGCCCAAACCTATCCAATTGGCAGGGAGCGGGATACGATCTCGCCGGACAGAGCGGTAATCCGGGTTTTGTGTTGTCGACAATTCCCTATGATTTGCATATTCAACCGGCGAGCGTATCGTTGGTTTCCAATTTGGGTATGCCGCTTCCCAACGTAGAAACCGATATCGAAGGCGACGCTCGCGACATGTCCAGCCCGGATATTGGTGCGGATGAAGGCGATTTTATCTTAGCTTCTGTCCCAGAAGCTCCCCAACTATTATTTCCCAGTAACGGCGCGACCGCAGTACCGGTAAATAGCTCGCTTCAATGGTCGAATGGTATCAATACGGACAATGTCGATGTTTATATCTCGAATTCGCAGGTAGCTGTACAAACGCTGTCGGATTCAGTTCGCGTCGTTCAAGCGTCGACCTCTTCATCTTTCACGCCACCTCTTGAATTCATCGGTGGCGTCACGTACTATTGGCGGGTTGCGGCGCGTAATTTGAGTTCCGGAATTGTCACAGTTTCCAATCCGGCAAGTTTTACGACCTTTTTGCCGCCGGTGGGCGGATTCAAAACGATCGGCGGCGCAGCCCCCGATTATCCGAGTTTCTCCACAGCAATTCACGATCTCCAGTTGGGCGGGGTCGGGCAAGGCGGAGTGGTTTTCCGGGTTCGACCCGGCGTTTACGTGGAACGGATCGTCGTACCGGATATCGCGAATGCTTCCAGCGAAAATCGGATTGTATTCGTTAAAGAAACAGATTCGGTGTGGGTAACGTCCCAAGGCGGTCCGGGCACGAACGACGCTATGATCACGTTGGCGGGATCGAAATGGGTTACATTCGACGGCATCAACATTCGTTGCGATACCACAACATACTACTCGAACGAAATCGAGTGGGCATACTTTGTAACGAACCTAAGCGGGACAAACGGCGCTCGTAACAATACGATTCAAAACTGTGCGATCCGAATGACTTCGACTTATTATGCCGCCTGCGCAATCCGCCAAACCGCCTCGAGTGTTAGCAGCAATAGTGGATCCAATAGTTACAATCGCTACCTCAACCTGAAAATCAGCAAATGCAATTACGGTTTGTATGTAACCGGCGACACTGCATTTCCCGATAGCAGTACTGTGTTCGGTTCAACTGAGGCGGGCGTCACATTTGCCGGAAGAACAGTGATTGGCGCCGAAGGAGGTAACGATATCGGCGGCGGCGATGTCTATGGCGTTTATTGCAATGGCGGACAAGCGAATCTGACGATTCACGACATCGATGTTTGCAATACGTATGTTCGTCAGGAATCTGCGAATGGTCCCTCGTACGGTATCTATGCGACCAATCTCCGCGGCAGATCGCAAATCCACGGCAACCATCTCTACAATATTCAAAACACGACCGGCGATTTGGCAGGTAGATTGTATGGCGCGTACATCTCCGCATATTCTGCCAACGATTCCTTGTTGTTCTATAACAACTTCATTGATTCGTTGGAGCAATCCCGGAACATCCCCAATTACATTCTAATGTTGTATGGAGTTTATGTTCCTGCCAGCACGGGTAAAGTATTTGTTGATAACAATACCATCCTGATGAATCCTGCGAATAATGGAGTAACAAATTCTTGTATCACGCAAGAAGGAGGTATCGTTTATGCAAGGAATAACATTCTATACAACCGGTGCGCCGATCAACCGAACGCATCGCATTATTGCCTATACAAGTCGGCTGGTACGCTGATCAGCGATTACAATCTGTTTTACGTTCCCAACGCCGAGCATGGGTATATCGGTTATGCAACGAGCGCTTATGCCTCACTAAGCAATTGGCAAAGCGCAACCGGACAGGACGTCCACTCCTCGTTTGGCGACCCAAGGCTTGTTAGCGACAATAGTTTACCAAATTTGCACATCCAGTTAGGAGTTGCTACTCCCGCCAGCAATGCCGGTACGCCGATCCCATAGATAAGTACCGACATCGACGCCGATCTTCGCAATATGTCGACACCTGACCTTGGAGCGGATGAAGGCGAGTTTGGAGTGATCGAGGAAAATGCCCCAAGTGAGGCAGCACTCATCGCAACATCGCACAATTCATTAGAACTTTCTTGGACCGATAACTCCCAAAACGAAGCGGGATTTTACATTAATATTTCAACCGATGGTTCCAATTTCACTCCAATTCGATTTGTTGGGGAGGATGTAACAACCTGTTCAATTGGATCGTTATCGCCGGCAGCCCGCTACTGGTTTCGCATATATTGGGCGCAAATCCGGGAAGGCGCTGACACGACGCTATCGCAAGGATTCGCTAACACCGATGGTTGGACGCTTCCCGATAGCGGTGGAGTAATCGCGTTGCATGTAACCGGTGGTGGATTCTCAACCGCCGAGATCGATTCGATTGGCGTGAGTCGAAATCCAACGAATATTCTTTACAAAGTCCGCGAAGACCAATCGGGCTGGTTTGTGCAAGCGAACGGTTTGCTGGGAACCACACCAATGTTGGCTATCGCATCCGACTGGGAAGGTTTTGCAGTTACCGGACTATTACGCGGTGCAGAACTGTCTTTCCATACAATCGCAGTGAATTCCGCAAATGCAGACGGTGCAATGAGCCCGGCTACCGTTCTTATCACAAATGAGTACCCGTTTAACGGTGGACCCGATCAGTACGGATACACGTATGTGACTTCGCAATCGCAGAACGGACCGATTTTCAGTTGGATTGATACGACCGGATTCACATTGGCGCCGCTTACAACATCGTATGAACTCGAGTGGGTTGATTTTCAGGGATTCCATTTTCCGTTCTATGGCACTTCCTATACACGAGCAAAATTCTCAACCAACGGTTACTTAGCGTTCGGTGATGCTCAATTGAGTTTGTCATACATAAACTCGGCGCTGCCCGCACCGGTTTTAGCGGGTTCGGCGATTGCGATCTTGTGGGACGATTTGGAGTTAAGAGCAGGCAATCGCTGTTACTATCGGAACTTCAACGACACTTTATTCGTTTTTACGTATCCCAAGGCAAACATCGAGTTTCGCGGGGATGCCGATACCGCTTCGTTTCAGATATTGCTTCATCAAGACGGACGAGTTTGTATGCAGTACCGTTACTGCTCCAACGCTGTGACTGCTACAATCGGAATTCAGGCAGCCATCAATGGTGCGGCGAATCTCCAATATGGTGAACCGATATTGGCAACACTCTCAAACTGGGCGATCGAGTTCGTACCAATTCAACCATTACGATTACATGCAAGCATCAACGGACCGGATTTGATACTGGCATGGGGACAAGCAACTAATACGATACAAGGATATCGGATATATTGTTCCAACGATCCTTACTTCACTCCCGGACCAACAACTTTGTTGGCAACGGTTCCGGCAAGCCAGATTACCTATATCGACTACAATGCATCGGCAGCACGAAATGACAGATTTTATGTTGTTACTTCTTTCACGAAAGAATGATGTTATCAATTCAAACATCATTGCTGCAGATTCATCCTTCGATAGAATTCGTGGACGAATCCACAGATAAACGTAGGGGATGGATACTTCCCTGACGACCCTGAATGTAACGAAGAGCCGATGTAATGTTATGATAAAGATCGAGATGTAGACGGTGTTTGAAAAGTACTATGTTAGGCGAGGTGCATGAAAAGTGCTGCACCTGCTAACTCTTACTGAGATGTGTTTCGTATGCTGACTCCTATGTAGTCATGTATTTGATTTCATTTCAAGGAGAAAGTGGTGTACCGCGATATGCAGCAATGAACTGAGATCAGGCAGATGTATTTTTACGACGATGGTAGCAAGCATCTGCTTCTTCTCGTGACAATATGCTCCATTAAACGCAGGAGAAAGTGCGTTTTTTTACAAAAATCGTGAACGGTACTACAATGGTTTTACTGGTGATGACGATGGATGAAATCCACATTACTTAATCACTGTGAATGGAATCGGGCGACGATTTGATCGAACATCGATCACACTCAGATAATATCGACCACTCGATAACTCGTTCAGGTTGACTTGAATGACTTGATCTGTGTTTGCCTGTGAAACAAAGGAAAACGACGAAACATGCTGACCTAACAGATTATAGATAACGATTTGACCACCTCCGATAGTGTTTAATCGAATTGTCAGGGATGAATTGCAAGGATTCGGGAAAATACGGAAGCTTGGTATAGGTGATATCGGATGATTCTGATGTTCTGCCACAAACGTTGGATAAATTGAGCGGTAAAGCGTCCCATTAGCCACGTGTAGATATAAATAGTCTCTTGGATCTAAGCAGATTTCTCTGATCTGATTGACGGAATCGGAAGGATAATGTAACGTATTCCAGTTTGTTCCTTGATTTGTAGAATATCGGAGTAATAATCGACTTGTCGAAGTATCTTGCACGATGAAAAACAAATCGTTCGTACTATTCGAGTACATTTTGTTAAGATAATTTGAACCACTGTTTAAGGTTAGCCACGCAGTATCAAGGGGAGAACAATGGAGAATTCTCGCGCTTTCAAACATCCTTTGACCTAATACATATTGATCGCCGGAAATCGACGCTAAGTATTGAAAAACATAAAGCGAATCCGTTCCAGGGACGATTGACCAGCTATTCCCTAAATCGGTCGATATGCCAACCCCCGATACCATACTGCTAACATTACGTGGAATACAGTAAATTTTATTATCATTTGAAACGCCAAAGTCAAGGATACCGGGAAATCTTCGATCATTTTCCAATCCCGTTAATCGATGCCAAGTCACCCCATCATCCGTTGATTGATAAGCGTTGTAAAAGCAAAAATATTCATCTGAACGGCGAATAAATACATAATAATTATTGCCAAACTTGAACACACTTTTTACTATCGATGGAGTTGTTGGAGATAAAGAATCAGTATCTCTGAACAATGTAGTCCAGTTGTTACCATAGTCGATAGTCCGAAGCACTTTTCCGTCAGATGTTCCTAATAAAATCTCACCATTTCTATTGGTTAAAGAATAGGTATAATAGTGGTAATGCAATCCGCGCGTTATCGAATGCCAGGATTGACCTTCATTTGTACTAATCAAGAGTGCAGAATTATCGTTTCGAGCTATATAAACTCCAGCGCTATCCACCTTCAGTTCTGACATTGAAGCGGTAATACCTGAAGCGGACTCATTCCAAGTCGTTCCATTGTCAGTTGAAGAATACGAGACTGATGAACCGGCAATGATCGTGCCACTGGTTGATCGTGCCACTCCACTAATCGAAATACCTTGTAAACTCGTAACACTCCACGTCACTCCAGCATCGGTCGTTTTATATAAATCACTAAATCCACTTAAGTTCGTGACACCCATATAGAATGTCGTCGAATCATAGATAAACAGCGGATAACACGATAATATTGGAAGTCCGCTGTTTCGAGGCGACCAACTCATGCCAAAATTTGTCGATACATATACGCCATCATTTCCGGTTAACACAACGATTGTACGATGATTAATCACATGAACTCGGTAATTATCTGCTGTGGGAGATACTGGCGTTGACAGATTAGACCAAGTAACGCCAAAATCGGTGGATTGCCTTACAGACTGATTAAAATCTACGTAGAGTAGCGTGTCGTCTTGATATTGCACAATTGCGTCGGGATATCCGATGGGAGAGCTAAATCGCCAAGTTTGCCCCCCATCAGTTGTTGATCGGATACAACTGGTATCTCGATTACTATGATAAAAAGCATATTTTAGCGTATCGACGATAACAGAAGGTTCGACAGTGTTTGGCATGCTACATTGATAAAGGATTGTCCAATTTGTATCGCTTAGTGATGAATATTTTATCGAACGAACTGTAGATTCGAGTGAGTAACACGTAGCAAAAATTTTAGACCCGGAGATCGCGAGTGTCGTGACGTAATCATTCCAAAGTCCGTAACTTTGCCAAGTGTGTCCTTGATCGATCGATTTGACAACCCCTCGAGCAACCCCCATGTAAAAGTTGTTTAGCGAATCAGAGGTTATACACTCTAAATTATCGAAAGGAGGCAGTGAAATCTGCTGAAATTGTGGTTGAGCGTATACGCCAATACCAATACTAAACAGAAGAACAGCTAAGCATGATATGAAAATTGACTCATACCAATGAGAAATCATCGGTGACTTTGCTACCCTCTCTTTCTCGGAAATAACCAGCAATTGTAGCGTTCTAACAAACGCAAAAATCGCATGATCCCATAGTCGATGTTTTTTTGTTTTGTTAATGTGTGGATAACACATTGCTCTACCACTAGGTTTCCGAAGTACTTTTCGTCCTGTAGCTGACACTAACCGCTTTCTCATAGAGCTGTGATTTATAGCTCCCTTACACGCTACGATAGCGTTGGCAGAAGAACTTCGATGTGAATCAACAGAATCCAGTTGGCAATGTCGGATGGGCATTGTAGATAGTAGTGGCAACATATCGCCAGATCGAATCACCGGAACCTCATCTTCTTTAGCAATGTGTGATCAGTAAAGTTCGAGGTAAATATCAGTAACAATAAAATAGTACTGTGAAAAGCTTACGACAAGTGATTAATCGGTAATCTTGTAAATAATATCTCAGCGATTAGTTCGGTGAAAACCGCTACTGTTATCTTTCCTACTTCCAGACGGCTGTAAACAGCGATAATGAAAGAACCCGCCAATTGCTTGACGGGTTCATATTACTTATCTCTTGAATGCATCAACCGACAATAACTGCATTGTCAGTTTGTTTGTCAGTTTATGCTAAGCTATCCACTTTACTTCACCGGAACGATGTCAATGATGACAGTCCGATTATAGAACCGCTCTTCCGGGTAGTTGTTTTCAAAGGGCGCATCGTCAACATCCTCACCGAAATCAAGGGTGTCGAAGGTAACCTGATGTTTACCGGTGTTCGATAACGCTCGCTTAATAATCCTCTGAACTTCGATAGCGCGCTCACGGGATAGATTGAGGTTGTAGTCGTCCTCCCCGATGATATCCGTATGACCATGGATAATAACAACTCCACTATCTGGAATTAACGGTGTGACAACTTCCGTTAAGAACTTCTCATACGTCGCGACGGTCTTCGATTTGTCAAAATCAAACAGAATACTAAACCGCACCGCTTCCTTAACCGGTTCATCCCGTCGTACTAAACTAACAATGCTTTCTTTCCGATTTACTGTTCCATTCTTCGCTTGTCCTACCATCACTACACGGTAATTGCCTTGTGAGTTGCTACCGAGAATCGTGTTACCCGGAATCGTCTCCAGTTCTCGCGTATACGGTCCGAATGGTTGCACTCTTCCTTGTTCGTCGGTGATTTCTAACGACCAGGAATAGAACTCTTCTTTAGCACCAATAACATGGAAGAATACGTGACTATCCAGCGGATCTTCGACTACATCGACGATTTGTACCGGCTTTAACATATAATGGGACGCTCCACCAACTTGAATAAGTAACTCAGGCGAATTACTCTCGATGTCCACCCGACTGTCACCCGCTCGAAGAAGAACAAGCTCTTTCGTTCCACCCGGTTGTTCGGATGGAATTCTCGGTTTGTTTCGTCCTTCGGTTGTGATGCGCGATCCATCGATTGCAAATACATCGACGAGATAACTCTTAATCGTCTCGGCTCGGGCTTTGCCATGTTCGGAACCTTTATCAGAAGCACCACTCAGTAAAATCGTCGATCCGGGATTTCGCTTCATCCGGTCGCCGACAGTGTTCAGGATATTGTAGTAAACGGTCATCTGTCGTAATGAGCGACCGGTCATACTTAACGGTTGTACTTCCTGTAACTGCTCTTCTTTGAAGCTTGACGCCTGATCTTTTGTCAGCACCACGTAACGACTTGGCAGGCTCGACGACCCTTCCTCGAAAAACACATTGTTACGAAGTGGGAAGGATTCTCTCACCCGACGTTTAATCGGCACAACCTTGGGTGCCCGAACTGAGAAAACAACATCCGGTGGTTCGACAACTGGCGCCCGCACAACTTTCTCTACCTTGGCGTGGCCAAGTTTGAGGATAGCTCCTGCCCGAATTGTCGTCACTGCCCAGTTTTCCACTGTACGCGGATTCTGTCCGAAGTAGGGGTGGAATGAAACAAAGGGGGAAATCACTACTTGGGTCGGATCTGTTATCTTCGATAACGGAATATCGTATCCAGCCCCAACCTCTGCTGAAAACAATGTCTCACGCATATCACTCCACTCACACTTGGTGTCTGGTTTACCCTCCTCGGTGTAAGTAAATAACCAAGGCGAGCGAAGTTTGCACGACTCTCTACCTTTATTCATCGCGAAACGTGGACCAAGAAACAGATAGAAACTTGAAGAGAAGGGAGCGATTCGTAAACTCGGCTCTACCGTGAAGTAGCGCAAATTCGTTTGCAAAGTCGCTTTATCGCCACAAGGGGTAACAACGTCATTCCATTTTCCATTCCGTTCATCATACCCCACATAGAGCATTCCACCCCAAACCGGATGAGGTCGGTACTCGATGCCTAAAGCAAAGTAAACTCCAACTCCTGAACCGCGATGAAACGGCGCCGGGGTTGTAACGGATTCGTTCAGTATTTGAGCGGTACCATTGTAGTAGTTAAAGTTTGCTGCCGCTGCGCCGCCAAACCACCACTTAGGTTGGGGGCGAATGCCCTGCGCATGCAGCACGATGGGAATAGCTGATAACAACAAAAGGATGACAATCAGTTTGCGGATAACCGCATGATATTGAAACATGACGACCTCACAGTAACGTGGTCTTAAATCGCGCCCGGTGAAAGCCAGCGAATCGTAAGTCTTCACTGGCTTTCGTTGGGAATTAACCGAAATCCAACTCTGAGCTAGTCGATGAACTATGGAGCTGGTACGGTTACTACATTGGCATCCAGAGTAACTGCTGCTATCCGGGTTAACGCTCGACCGTCTAATGTTGCGCCAGTCATAAGCGTGATGGATTGATCAGCCAGAATGTTTCCTTTGAAGATTGTCGTTGTTCCTAGTGTTGCCGATGTACCAACTTGCCAGTAGATATTGTTCGGTCGTGCACCACCACTAAGCACAACATGACGACCTGTTGTTACTGTCAACGTCGATGCCATTTGGAAAATCCAAACTGCATTGGCGTCTCCTTGCGCATCCAGCGTTAAGTCGCCGGATGAAATCGCAAGCGATGAGGTGGAGTGATACAATCCCGGAGCCAAAGTCTGTCCACCGATGTTTCCGGCTACCGAGATTGGTGCAGTTGAGCGACCCACCGCCTCGTTGTAAGCAAGCGTCAAATCGAGTATTGCTTGTGCGGCAACGGGATCCCCGGCATGGATTGTTCCATTGACAACACCCGGTGGAAATCCGGTCACTGCAGTGCCCGGACTAACGCCAAGGTCGCCGTTTAGGATTGTCGGACCGGTATTCGTTACCGTTGATCCTGACAATATTGCAAACGCGCCAGCCGATCGTAGGTCAATAAATGCCCCGGTGGTAAATGTCCATACGGAATCATTTTCCATTGCATTACCTGCCGTATCACGGACTGCCGTCGTTACAGTAGCAGTATACGTTGTATTTGCCACTAAGGAGTTGGTTGGATTGAAAGTCGCAACCAATCCGCTGTAAGAAACAACTCCTATGATCGGAGTTACTCCTTGACGCAATGTCATGGAAAGATTGGTTATCGTTACGGTGTCCATTACTTCACTGAACGTGGCAGTAATGTTACCGCCGAGCGATGCTCCCGTGGCATTATTCATCGGAACCGTTGAGACGATGATCGGTGGCGTAAAATCACCAGTGGTAAATGTCCAAACGTGGTTGCTTGCGAGCGCATTTCCTGCCGAATCTCTCGCGCCAGTTGTAATTGTAGCGGTGTACAAAGTACTGGACAACAAATTCGATGTCGGGTTGAATGTTGCCGTCAGGCCATTGTATGTCACCAAACCAACGACTGGTGTAACCCCCTGCCGCAGTGTCATGGTTGTCGTTGAGATGCTGGCGGGATCCATTCTTTCACTAAACGTGGCAGTGAGGTTTCCGCTCAATGACACTCCAGTGGCGTTGTTTAGCGGAACCGTGGATGTCACAGTTGGCGCAATGAAATCGCCCGTAGTAAATGTCCACACGAAGTTATTCGCTATAGCATTGCCGGCAAGATCCCGCGCGCCGGTTGTAATCGTCGCCGTATACACTGTGCTAGAGAGTAAGTTTGCCGTAGGATTAAACGTCGCAACCAATCCGGTATACGTTACTGCACCGGGAACCGTAGTAGTGCCTCGACGCAGTGTCATTGTGGTTGTAGTTATTGTTGCAGGATCCATCGCTTCACTAAACGTGGCAGTGAGGTTTCCCCCCAGTGTCACTCCGGTAGCATTGTTTAAAGGAACGGTAGATACAACAGTTGGTGGCGCAAAATCACCGGTAGTAAACGTCCAGACGAAATTGCTTACCAATCCGTTTCCTGCCAAGTCCTGGGCACTGGTGGTAATCGTGGCAGTATAGAGAGTGCTTGGTAGTAAATCGGTGGCCGGATTGATCGTAGCAACGACACCGGTGTAGGTAATGGATACAACCACCGGAGTTGTTCCACGACGTAAGGTTACGGTAGTTGCTGTTATGGTCAACGGATTCATCGCTTCACTGAATGTGGCAGAAAGGTTTCCACCCAATGTCACTCCAGTAGCAGCATTCACCGGAACCGATGAAATGACGGTCGGCGGTGTAATATCCGGAGCCGTTCCCGTTGTAAAGGTCCAAACGTAACTGCTAACCATTGGGTTGCCAGCCATATCCCTTACACCAGTCGTGATAGTTGCGGTGTAAAGTGTGCTTGCAAGAAGGTTCACAGTAGGATTGAAGCCTGCAGTTACACCATTGTATGTCACAGTGCCGGTTACCGATGTTGTCCCATGACGGAGGGTCATCGTTGTTGTATTGATCGTCGTGGGATCCAACGCTTCACTAAACGTGACTGCGAGGTTACCACTCAAGGAGACACCGGTTGCGTTACTGATCGGAACGGTCGATACCACAGTTGGCGGCGTTACATCTGGAGCAGTTCCCGTTGTAAACGTCCAAACGTAGTTACTGACCATTGCATTGCCGGCTAAATCACTGACGCCATTGGTAACTGTTGCGGTGTACAATGTACTTGCGGCTAAACTGGCAGTTGGATTAAAGCTTGCCGTTACACCATTGTAGCTTACCGTACCGGGTACCGATGTTGTTCCTTGGCGCAACGTCATAGTTGCTGTTGTGATTGTTAATGGATCCATCGCCTCACTAAACGTAGCGGCGAGGTTGCCCCCTAACGATACTCCAGTCGCATTATTCAGCGGTACCGTAGAATTCACTACCGGTGGCGTAATGTCGGGCGCAACGCCGGTAGTGAACGTCCACACGAAATCGTTGACCATTGCGTTATTGGCAAGATCCCTAACGTCATTTGTAATGGTCGCAGTGTACACCGTACTTGGCAGTAAATTGGCAGAAGGATTGAAACTTGCCGTTACGCCGTTGAACGTCACAGTGCCTGCCGTCGTAGTTGTACCGTGGCGCAAAGTCATTGTTGAAGTTGTGATGGTTGAGGGATCCATTGTTTCGCTAAACGTTGCAACAACATTTCCACTCAACGAGACGCCGACCGCATTATTCGCAGGAATGGTAGAATTCACAGTCGGTGGAGTCAGATCCGAACCTACTCCTGTCGTGAATGTCCACACATAATTCGTAACCATCGCATTACCAGCCAAGTCTTCAACACCGGTCGTTAGCGTGGCGGTATACAATGTGCTCGGCGCTAAGTCGGCAGTTGGATTGAAACCGGCGGTAACACCGTTATAGGTGACTGAGCCGGGAATCAGCGTTGTACCTTGTCGTAAGGTCATGGTGGACGATGTGATTGTCAGTGGATCCAACGCTTCACTAAACGTTGCAGCGAGATTTCCACTTAACGAAATTCCCGAAGTATTGTTCGCTGGAAACGTCGAACTCACGGTTGGCGGCGTGATATCAGGCGCAGTGCCGGTAGTAAATGTCCAGACGTAATTACTGGTCATTGCATTACCCGCCAAATCACGAACGCCGGTCGTGATAGTTGCCGTATACACCGTACTCGCGATCAAATCCACCGCCGGATTAAATACGGCAGTCACGCCCGTATAGGATACCGAACCAGCAACAGTAGTCGTTCCGCGCCGTAAAGTCATCGTCGCCGTCGTTACAGTTAATGGATCCATCGCTTCGCTAAAGGTGGCGGATAGATTTCCACTAAAAGAAACCCCGGTGGCGTTACTAGTGGGAACGGTCGAATTCACGGATGGGGGGGTTATATCGGGAATGATTCCGGTTGTGAATGACCAAACATAATTACTTGCCATTGCATTACCGGTCAAGTCTCTCACACCCGTCGTGATAGTTGCGGTATACAGTGTGCTGGGAGTCAGGTTGGCCGACGGATTGAAGCTTACCGTTACGCCATTGTAGGATACGGTTCCAACAATCGTTGTGGTTCCCTGACGCAACATCACCGTTGCCGCGGTGATCGAAAGCGGGTCTAACGCTTCGCTAAAGGTGGCTGATAAATTTCCACCCAATGAAACACCAGTTGCATTACTTACGGGAATTGTCGAACTCACCGTAGGCGGCGTTACATCCGCTGCAACTCCGGTTGTGAATGACCAACTGTAGTTGCTGGTCATTGCATTTCCTGCCAAGTCTCTGACGGCCGTCGAGATCGTAGCGGTGTACAATGTACTCGGGACGAAGTCGACCGCAGGATTAAAGACGGCAGTCACGCCGGAATAGGATACCGTTCCAGCGACCGTAGTGGTTCCACGACGCAAGGTCATCGTAGCGGTGGTTAGCGTGAGTGGATCCATCGCTTCACTGAAGGTGGCAGTAAGATTTCCACCTAACGCAACGCCGGTTGCATTACTTGACGGTACGGTGGAGTTTACCGACGGCGGCGTCAAATCGGGTGACGTTCCGGTCGTAAATGTCCACACATAATTACTTGCCATCGGGTTGCCGACCAAGTCTCTTACCCCGGTAGTTATAGTAGCCGTGTAAACAGTACTAGGCGCTAAGTCAGCGGCAGGATTAAAGCTTGCAGTAACGCCACTGTAAGTAATAGTACCATTGACCAAGATTGTTCCATTGCGAAGAACGATGGTGGAGGTAGAGATCGATGACGGATCCATCGCTTCACTGAAGGTGGCGACCAAGAATCCACCTAAAGAAACGCCGGTCGCATTGTTCACGGGAACCGTAGAGTTAACGGTTGGAGGCGTTAAGTCCGGCGCCGTTCCAGTCGTAAACGTCCACACATAATTGCTGATCATTGCATTGCCCGCTAAGTCGTTTACACCCGTTGTAATCGTAGCGGTATACAGCGTGCTCGGCGCTAAATTGCCGGTAGGATTGAAGTTAGCAGTAACACCATTGTAAGTCACAGTACCAGTTATTGCCGTCGATCCTTGTCGCAAAGTTACAGTCGCGGTAGTAATCGTTAATGGATTCATCGATTCACTAAATGTTGCAACGAGGTTTCCACCCAACGGAATGCCGGAAGTATTGTTTGCGGGATAGGTCGAACTGACGGTTGGCGCAGTGACGTCGGGTGCGACACCGGTCGTGAATGTCCAAACGTAATTGCTTGTGATTGCGTTATCCGCCAAGTCTCTGGCGCTGGTTGTTATTGTTGCGGTGTACAATGTACTGGGTACCAATGCCACCGATGGATTGAATACCGCCGTTACGCCCGAGTAAGACACTGTACCGGCGACCGTTACCGATCCGCGTCGCAAGGTCATGGAGGTAGTAGTAATCGTTAACGGATTCATCGCTTCACTGAAAGTGGCTGCGAGATTCCCACTTAGCGATACGCCTGTAGCGTTGTTCGAGGGAATGGTGGAGTTTACGGATGGCGGAGTCAAATCAGGCGCTGTTCCGGTTGTGAAGGTCCAGTCGTAATTGCTTGCCATCGTATTGTCGGCTAAATCCTTGACGCCGTTTGTTATCGTCGCCGTGTACAACGTACTAGGCGACAAATCTAACGCCGGATTAAAAATTGCCGTTACACCGGAGTAGGATACCGTGCCGGAGACCGTTGTCGTTCCATGTCGCAGGGTTACGGTTGACGTCGTAATTGTCAACGGATCCATCGCTTCACTGAAAGTGGCTGCGATGTTGCTGCCCAGTGAAACACCAAATGTGATGTTGGCGGGAACGGTTGAGCTAACGGTCGGACGCGTAACATCGGGTGCAGTTCCTGTTGTGAACGTCCACACGTAATTGTTTTCCATCGAGTTTCCGGCTAAGTCTTTCACACTCGTTGTGATCGTTGCAGTGTAAACAGCGCTGGATGATAAATTTGCTGTGGGATTAAAGATTGCCGTCACGCCCGAGTATGCGACAGTTCCTGCAACGATTGTAGTACCCCGAAGCAGTGTCATGGATACGGCAGTTATCGTGGAAGGATCCATCGTTTCACTGAATGTCGCGGCAAGGTTTCCGCTTAAGGAAACATTGGCAGCGTTGTTTGCCGGTACCGTCGAATTCACGGTAGGGGGAGTTACATCGATTGATAATCCGGTTGTGAAAGTCCAAACAAAATCACTCGCTAGTGAGTTACCGGTAAGATTTTTTGCCCCGGTTGTAATCGTTGCCGTATAGATTGTGTTTGGATTTAGATTGATGGTAGGGTTAAAGACCGCGGTTACACCGGAGTAGGTCACTGTTCCGGTAACGAACACCGCGACCTCCTGTACTTTTACTTTTCCTGACAGTTGTGAGGTAACCTGTTGGAGCGTCATTGTGGTGGTGGTTATGGTGAGAGGATCCATCGCTTCGCTAAAAGTTGCGGTGATATTCCCTCCCATCGAAACACCAACGGCGTTATTCGCCGGGTCTGTTGCACTCACCGTGGGAGGAGCGCGATAACAGTTTCCAGTTTTTCCGCCGCTATCATCTGCACAACCAACCATTAATATGGTTAGCAGGGTGATCAGCAACCACATCGCTACAAATATTCGTTTGCCGTTAGACATTGTTGTCCCTTTCTATGAATAGTTCTCAACAATTGAGTGTTCTGAACATGAGAGGTCATCGTTGCTGTTGACAGCCGATGGGATATGTCACCATAAGAAAATTCTCAGCAATGGATTTGCGCCCGCAAAAAACAGACCTTTCGCATGACTGTGTCATTAGATTTTATCACTCGACACTGTCACATGGCAATATACAACAAAAATTGCTGAAAGCAAATCTCGAGGAGTGTTTTTGTAATTTTTTGTATATACAACAC
>JAOTSC010000059.1 GCA_030247525.1 bacterium
ATTTCGATGTCATTGCCCTTCTCGTCTTTGTCCGGCTTCTTAAACTCGATCTCGCCATCGACACCCCAATCGGCAATGATTGTTGGTCGGAAGATTTGGTTCGCTTCCCCGGCGATCACGAACATATTACCGATGAGAATCAGTTCTTTGCTTTGATTATCGAGAACGATCTGCGCGGTTTCTTCCATTTCTCGAACGCGCTTTTCAAAGAGGTCGGAGTTGAACTTCTGCTCGATGATATCGTTTAAATTCACCCGCGAATCGCAAACCGGGCAACCAATATCGCTCTTTCCATCCTTGACTCGTTTCGAAATTGCGGTTAAATCTAAAACGTAATGACAGGTTTTGCATTGATAGGTGCGAACACGAATAACGTCATGCGCCATCTTGTGTAAGTGGTCGTGGACAAAACGGATGAAAACAATCTTGGTATCGAGTTCGACCCGGGAATCGAAATAGACGACTAATTCCGCTTTCCCTTCGCCGCAATCCTTCATCGCGATTCCGGCTTGCAAGCCGGTTTCGGTTTTGAAGTCGGCGGCGTAATGCCAGAGTTGATCTTTCTCGACGACGCCGGAATAGGTGAGACGAACGACGAGCGATGCATAGATTTCTTCCAGCGGCCCCGTAAACGAGTAGGTGACGAGAATGTCAGGATACTCAGCTTTGTCAGGACGTTCGCGCCGGAAGTAGGAAGGAAACACTAACATCGTTCCGTTTTTCGTGTCTTCCCGCAAACAAAGCGCTTTATCGTTGAAGAGCTTTAACATCGCGGTCAGAAGGAGTTTTTCATCCTCCTTGTTCGCGAGCCGCTTGAAATCCTGATAATCGAGTTTTCCTTCGAGTACAGCGTTTTCACTAACGCATCCTAACTCGTCAGTGTGTTGGCGGGCGTTTTGCATCACCGTTGCCGCATAGCCATTGAGCAGCTCCGGCAACAAGAGAACTAAATCACCAAACGGGAAACAAATCACAACCCCTTGTCCTTCGAGAATGCTGAGGACAGCGTCAAGTGAACTTTTTACCCCGTCTTCGTCTTTGAGTCGTTCGATTAGAAGCGCTTGTAATGCCTGTCGGGTAATTATTGGCGCAGGGAGTTCTTTACGAAGCTTAAAGATATCGTCTTTAATGCGCTTGAAGATTTCCGGGGAAACAGTGAAGGACATCGTTTGCCACGGGATTTTATCGTGAATCGCTTGTAATAACTCGGGAATGCCAAGCCCTGTTTTCGCACTGGTGATGTAAAATCCGTTTAAGGCTTGTTGGGTAACGAAATCTTGAATAGCTTTGTGACTTACGATGGGGCCGCCACGCTCACAGCGCCCGGCGACCAATAACTTTACGACCGGATCGATCTTCGCTTTAGAAAGTATTTTCTGCCATTCCGATACTATAGGAAAGGGGTCCCGGTCTTGGGGGTTAAAAACTAAAAGTGCGGCGGTCGTTTCATTGAGAAAGAGTTGCGTCGTGAGTTTATAATCGGCTTGCCCGGCGAAATCCCACAGCCATGCTTCCCGCTCTAACTCATTTATTTCATCGCCATCGGGTAACTCGAGCTTATGGATTTTCATCTCATGGGTCGATTCGGTAGCTTGATAGGTATTGCTCACTAACCGATTCGCAAGCGCCGTCTTCCCTACCCCAGTATCGCCTAGCAGCACAATTTTTGCGGAAGTATATTTTCTCTGCTTCTTCTCGGGTTCTACCCCCGCCAATTGTAACGCGAGCTCAAAATCCCAAACTTTGATGGTATTGTCAGAGCTTCCCGATACGATTTGTTTCCCATCGGGGGTGATTGCGACACTCCAAACCCGTAGAATGTGACCTTCGAGTGTAGCGAGTAGTTGATAGGTTTCGCTATCCCAAATTTTGATAGTATGATCGTCACTTCCCGATACAATGTGTTTCCCATCGGGTGTTATCGAGACACAGTTTACATCACTAGTGTGACCTTCGAGGGTGGTGAGTAATTGATAGGTTTCACTATCCCAAACTTTGATAGTATAGTCAGCGCTACCCGATACGATTCGTTTCCCATCGGGGGTGATCGCAACACCCCATACCCGTTTTGTGTGACCTTTGAGGGTCTTGAGCAGTTGATAGGTTTCACTGTCCCATACTTTGACTGTATAGTCAGAACTTCCCGAAACGATTCGTTTTCCATCGGGAGTGATTGGAACAAACCGAACTGTATTGGTGTGACCTTCGAGGGTGGTGAGTAATTGATAGGTTTGACTATCCCAAACTTTGATGGTCTGGTCTTCGCTTCCCGATACGATTCGTTTCCCATCGGGAGTGATCTCAACACACCGCACCCATTTGGTGTGACCTTTGAGGGTGGTATGCAGTTGGAAGGATTCGCAATCCCAAACTTTGAGGGTTTTGTCATCGCTTCCCGATACGATTCGTTTTCCATCGGGAGTGATTTCGACACACCGCACATAATCGGTGTGACCATTCAGAGTGGCAAGTAGTTGATAGGATTTACTATCCCACACTTTGAGAGTGTTGTCCCCGCTTCCCGATACGATGCGTTTCCCATCGGGTGTAATTGCCACACAAAATGTGTGATTTGTGTGGCCTTTAAGCGTAGCAAGCAGCACGGGATGGTCTTTTCGTGGTTGTGGTTCCGGTTGTAGTTCCAGTGCAGGTTTCGATTGCTTTGATTTCTCGGTAGGGGACATGATTCGTTCCATTGTTGTTGGGATTGTTTTACACAAGTGAATATACATTGTGTTGCTTTTCTATTCAATCATTTTTTGCCAATTTTTTAATTTTCCCGGCGTAATTCACTGCCATGACTGGTACTAACCCGGTTATACAACCCTGTCTTTTGGTATGCCACTTCTCCTCACCGAGCAAAAAAACCTCTTCGGGGAAGCTTGCGCCAACACCCGAAGAGGTTCTTTTCATCGATTGATTCGATGTGGTCGATTCGTTACCGGATCAGAACGACTCGCTTGATTTGTTGGGCTTTACCCGGCGCCATTGCGCGTACGAAGTACACACCGCTGGCGAGGGAATGCGCATCAAATGTAAAGTTGTGGTAACCCGCCGCGAATTTACCATCCGCGAGCATTGCCACTTGTCGTCCGAGTGTATTGTACACGGCAACTTGCAGTTTCGATGCATCGGGGAGACCGATACGAACTGAAGTCACCGGGTTAAACGGATTCGGATACGAATTCACGATTGAGAATACCTTCGGTAACAAGTCCGTCGGTTCGGTCGTACCAGTGCCATCCAGCGAAGCAGTAATATGAACGATTACAACGCCGCCGGTATAGTTGAACGTAACGACATTCGATTGGACGAGATTGAAGGTTTCACCATTCACAGTAGCTACGGCGCGGAAGTTGTCCGGTACGTCGTATTCCGCCAAGGAAGCGACATCAAACGTCATGGTGATGGTGCCATTTTCCGAAGCGTTGACCCGGAAGTCCCACGATGCGGAGGTAAACGATTCATCGAACGGTGCGCGGACGTCGGTCACAAAGTAGCGACCAAACGGCGAACCCCACGATTGACCATCGACGACAGCGCGGACGTAATTTCCCGACGGGGGAAGCGGCGGCGCTGTTACATCGATACCGTTATCCCAACCTGCAGTCGCGCCTTCACGACAGCCAATACCGGATAAATCGTTGTAGTATGGTCCAATCGCCATGCGGATCGGAACAAACCACTCGCCGGTAAATTCATCGGTCGCATTCACGATGTTGCCGCCATTGCGGCCATTGCCGGGATTGCCGGGATTGGCAATGTCGATAGCAGCAGAGTCGCGACGGGTACGCATCTCGATGCCAGCGAAATCGCCTGACCGTAATAGGTAACCGACACCTGGAACTAGGGTATCCGCAGGATCGATAGTCGCGGTGAAATCGCCACCGGCGTTGTCATAGGACTTGAAGGAAGTCACATCGATCCAAGTCGCCGTGACTGCTTCATCCCAAGTTAACGTCGTCGAGAAGTTGTCGTCGGAGAAGAGCCAATCGTTGGCTTGCAAACCGTTGCCGGCGAGGTCTTCGTTTCTGACAGTTACGCCAATCAAGTTGGCGGATGCGGAATCTAATGCGAGATCGACGTTATCGGTTGCACCCGGAACGACGCCATACACCCGACCGAGACCAGAATTGCTCTCAGCAGTTGTGTTGTCTTCGTTCAGAACCAACCAGTAACCCTTGGCAATCGCCACCGTCGACGGTTGTACATAGCCACCGCCCAGTGAATACTCGAACATCGAGAAGCCACCGGCGATTCCGCTGTCATTACCGGTATGAGTCAAGAAGACTTCTGCCGGCGTGCTGCCATCGGGATCAAGCGGAACCGAGATTAAATGCCAACCAGCGGCATAGTCGCCAGTGTAGCTGAAGCCATCCGGAACAATCGCGAAACTGACAAACGTTGTGTCAATGTTTCCTGCCCAATCTTCGGTAATGAAACGAAGTTGCGCTTCCGGGAAAACATCGGTAGAGCTTGCGAAAAGCGCTGGATCGTCCGCATAGGGGGACCAATCAAACGTCAAGTTCGCATTGACAATACCATCCGTCGGATCGTCGGGCGTAGTCGGCACAGCCGGCATATTCGCAAGCTGTGTCCAGTTTTCGCGCGGATCGTTCGGAACGCTGCCGGTCGAATCCGGCTCCGGCGAGAACGAGATGTAGGTGCGACGAATCGGGCTCGTATTGTCGACGGAAATCTCAAGCGTCGACACACTGCTCTTGGCAATTTCCGAGGAACTGTCGGCGGCGGGGAACACCGGGGTAACAACCGGAGCTGTTTCGTCACCGATCAATACGGCAAAATTCATGGTTTCAGGTGAACCAGTTGAACCGGCTGCCAAGTACTTGTAATTCGTACTTGCACCCGTAGCGCCGAGCATGTTTTGGTAGTCAGTACCGTTCCAGAAGACGACCGGGAGGTTATCCGTGTTATTGGTCGTAACGTCGAAGGATAACGCAACACTATCAGCTTGATCGGTTACCGTACGAATTCTAAAGATGTAAGAATTCGCGGTGAAATCATTGCCAACTGTGGAACGCATATCTTGCGTTAATTTCTGACGGAATCCAGTAAACCCACTTTCGTAGATGTACGTTTGAACGTAGTTGTCGCCGAGTACCGGTGGTTCCGGAATATCGTAGGCATCAAATGCATTCTCTGCCAATGGATCGAAGCCGGCAATATTTGCATTATCGTAATACGGAACCGTCGATTCGACTGTGGAATTGATCGTAACGCTCAAGGCGTCTGGTGGTGGTTCCGGTGTAAAGAAGCACCAGCCATCGGGATCCTGTTCACACAACGTTTCATTTCCATCGGCGTCGATGGCTTTGACTTTCCAGTAGTACATGCCACCAACCACAAGACCACTAGTAAATTCATACGATTCGCCGCTGATACCGGTTACTACGGTACAGTCGGAAAATGCTGAGTTATCAGCCCAGGTGAGTTCGTAGGTAATCGCTGAACTCGCCACGGTATCGGTTGCTGCTTCCCACGTGAGCGTCGGTGTAAGCGATACCGATGCGCTGTCAGCCGGGGTAAGCAGGTTGAATGCCGTCGGATGTACGTAGGTAAAGAAGCAAATTCCATCAGGAGCTTGATTACATTCCGTCTCATAACCGGTTCCATCCAATGCCTTAACTTTCCAGTAATAGATTTGGTCATTGGCGAGATCGGTTCCGAAGGTGTACGTTTCCGCTGCAATGTCAGCAACGACGGTGCAATCGGAAAATGCCGAATTGTCTGCCCACGTAAGTTCGTAGGTGACTTCATAACCGAGTAGCGTATCGGTAGATGCTTCCCAAGTTAAGGTCGGGGTTAACGCAACGTTAACGCTATCGGCGGGGGTTAATAAATCAAATGCGGTAGGATTCGCGTTGGATTGCAGTGCCGGAGCATCAAACAACCAAAATGCCGCGTCGGTCGAGGAGCCAGTATCGTTACCAACGCCTGCCACCAAAATCGTCGAATCGGATTCGACATTGATGAAGTAGCCGATGTCACCGGTTCTGCCGGAATCGTAGGCATGCGCCCAATCGGAAACGTAAGCAGTACCGTTGTCCTGAATTTCTGCCAAGTACAGATCGCCACCTTGGCGACCGGTAACCACAATGTGACCGTCACTCATTAATTCTGCATCATATAATTCAACATCGGTTTCGGTGGTAGTGAATTCGTAGCCCGCTACCAATGCGCCGGTTGCGGCGTCGATTTTCGCAACATAGCCAACGCGACCGGTACCGGTACCGCTCGTGCCGATCAGCACTAAGTCACCGTTACCATCGACTAATAGGTCACGAATCGCATCATCGTCACCAGTTCCAGCGGCACCGGAAAGAGTGAAACTGGAAACGGCGGTACCATCGGAAATATTAATCAGCTTTACATAGAAGTTATTGTTTGTACCCGATTTTTGCCGACCAGCGATGGCAATCGTTGTATCGGATACTTGGACGATGGCATAGCCTTCTTCTTGATCAGTTGTACCAATCGTCGCAACCCGTTCAGCAGTGATGGTGGAACCAATCGTGGTACGGGCATAATAGACATCGCCTGCGCCGGCCCCGGTTGCTTGAGTGGTATAACCAACCAGCGCCAACTTCGTATTGTAGGTCGAACCGGTCAGTTGAATTGCCTTATTGAAACGAGTAATAGTATTCGTCGTTCCAAAAGTATGCACACCAGTTACTGCAACACCTGCGCTCGTTCGGAAGAAGATCGAGCCGCGGGTATCGATTGTGGAAACCAATTTCTCGCCAAACCATGCGTAGTTACCATTCGTTAGTGGTACAACGCCGGATGTGATATCGAAGTTTGCCGCTGAGCCATCCGTGAATGTGACGGGCGTTGTTACTCCGGTCGAGGGCACCAAAGAGAGCAATGCAGCGGCGCGTTGGCTAGTGATAACGCTTTGACCAGCGAAGTCGTAGTCGTCTGCACCAACCCGATATCCAAATACAGCGGTTTGCTTCGTTCCAGACGCGCCATGAAGACGCGGCCAGTTCGTCGTAACCGACGGGTAAACACGATTGTCCGCCTGGGCAACTCCCACAGCGAACGCCAGTATCGTCAAAAACACCGTGACGATTGACTTTGTCAAGAGTTTTTGCATTACTCCTCCATTTATATTGTACTCAGACAACTGCCATTCAAAAGACCAGTCCCTTGCTGAGTTGTTGCGGGAACCTTGCAGAGTCGAAACAGAAGGTCTCTACTCACTCTTCGACAAAATGAGTAGAGGACTTAACATGATTTTTTGAAATTGCTGATAGTGAGTCATCATCGAAGAATGAATTTGTAGTAGAATTACCAATTTAATTATCATCCATCGTCTACCGGTTTTTCCCGATCAATCTTTTTTAACACACAGAGATCCGGCATATCGACACCATCCCGACCATGCTAATAAAGTATTCCATAATACTTGATAAATCAATGACATAAGTCACATTTATGAAAAAATATACCCCCCAATCTAACCTGAGAATATTTCGACCGATGAGCAAAAATAATCTGAGAATGGTTGGTGATGACTATCGTCAACTAAGTTGACAAACAACAAAACAATCGAAGCGGTGAGTAAAACAATTATTATGAATATTCATCAACAAATGCTCACATTAGTCGACGCTAATATCAAAATTCAAGAGCATTGTATTTAAGAATAATTAAAGTTGAGATAACTAATTGATATAGAGCGAGCTCAAACAGTACAATAAAAAAAAACACGAATGAACCTTATAATTGTCTCATTAGAATTGCAATTCAAGCGATATTTCCAACACATTGGTTACGGGGGGAAGCAGCACGGGGCAGGGGACACCGGAAAAGGATTTGCGGTTGTTGCCACAGAGGTTTAGGGTTGGCATATATATCGGCAGATTCAATGCGCGAGATTTAGGCGACGACTAATGAGCAGCCGGCTTCCGAGCGGATACCCCGAGCTCGACTGAACAAATTCTATTAGGTATTCAGTCTGCGAATTTGGAACTGATTGCCATCGAAAAAGTAACACAAAGCGTTGCCGCGAATTTGTATGAGAGCACTTCCACAGCGGAAGTGCTGGCGAGCCAAGTGTTGGTATTCAACAACCAGTTAGCCAGTCTCCAAATGAATGAAGTAATACAAGAATTATCATTTTCCACAAAGAAGTTTACGTGCAGCGATAACCTGTTTGGAAGCGCCCTTGCCAACTGCGGTCAGGTGTCCCATTTTTCTGCCGGGACGCGCCTCCCGTTTCCCATAGAGATGGAGGTGAATGCCCGGCAGCTCGAGGACTTTTCGCCATTCCGGTTCACCGCGATGCCAGAGCTCGCCCAATAGATTCGCCATCGCCACTTCCTCGGCAATCGGCGTAGAATCGCCTAACGGGAGGTTTCCGACCGCTCGCCATAGTTGCTCAAATTGCGAACATTGCGCCCCTTCTATCGACCAATGCCCGCTATTGTGAGGGCGGGGTGCCAGTTCGTTGACGAGCAATTCACCGCTTTGTGTTTCAAATAACTCGACCGCGAGTAGTCCCACCAACTGTAACTGTTCCGCAATGCCGACTGCGATTGCTTCGGCTTGTTGCGCGATATATTCCAGATGCGGAGCGGGCGCTATTGTGAGATCGAGGATATGGTTCGCGTGACGATTCTCAACGACCGGGAAGCACTTAATTATACCAGATAGATTACGCGCAACGATTACCGAACACTCTCTTACGAAATCAACAAACTGCTCAAGAATTACGACGTCGGTTATCGACTGTAGAACTGTCTGCAACTCATCGCGGGTAGATACTTTCCACTGTCCCTTGCCGTCATATCCCATCCGAATCGTTTTCACTACTGCGGGGAAACCGATCAACGAACAGACCTCTTCGATTTGTTGGGGGGAACTCGTGAGGGAAAGAAATGCGAATTTAGGAACCGGGAATCCGTAGTTGCGCAGGAAGTTTTTTTCCAATTCCCGCGATTGACACGTTTCTAAGACCGATGGATCGGGAAACACCGGACAACTCGCTTGGCGAATTGCGTCCGCTGAGAGATTCTCAAACTCAAACGTAATGAGCTTGCAATCGCGCGTCATTTTTTCTATCGCACCTCCATCACTATAGGATGCGACAGTAACATCGGCACATGCCGAGGCGGGACAGTCTTGATCCGGATCGAGTACTGAAACGCGGAGTCCCAGCCGGTGTGCCGCGAATGCCGCCATTCTACCTAATTGACCGCCGCCGACGATGCCGACGCGGTCGCCCGGTTGCAACGACATCATGCCAACGGCTCCGATGTTACCTCGGCTGTTTGGTTTTCCCGCCAGGTACGCAACCGTTCGCGCAATTCTTCATCGGTCAGAGCAAGAATCGAGCAGGCAAGCAACGCGGCGTTCTTCGCACCGGCTTGTCCGATTGCAAGCGTACCGACGGGAACTCCACCGGGCATCTGTACGATGGATAGCAGCGAATCGAGTCCTTGTAAATGTCGGCTCGGGACGGGTACACCTAACACCGGTAGAATCGTTTGCGAAGCGGTCATGCCGGGTAAGTGAGCAGCGCCACCCGCGCCAGCGATAATCACTTGTATACCGCGCTGTTCCGCAGTCTTTGCATATTCAAACATCCGGTCGGGTGTACGATGGGCGGAAACGACCTGCCACTCGAACGGAACGTTTAATGCAGTAAGCATATCCGCCGCCGCTTGCAGCGTTTCTTTATCCGATACGCTTCCCATGATGATGCCGATGACTGGTTTCATGCGCGCTCCCGTTTGCATTATCTATAATCTACAGAAACAAAGATAGTGGTACAAAAGTAGAAGCATTATAGAGGGGAGGACTTTGGTAGGATTTCCCGCAGTTGCGACAGCAATGGTGCAATTTCCCCCATCGGTTCGACATCGACCCGCAACACTGCGACCGGCAGCAAACGAAACACTGCTGGTAGTTTCACATAATCTTTTTCAGTGGTTACGAGATACTCAGCGCTGCTACTACGGAATTGCGCTTCCAGCGCGGTAAGATCATTATGGGTATAAAAATGATGGTCGCGATAGAACTGTGTTCCGACAACCTTTACCCCTAACGCTGTAATCGATGCTCGGAACCGTTCGGGATGCGCAATCCCTGCGAAGGCGAAAACGGTTTTATTCTTCATCGCGTCGAGCGGCAGCGTTCGTTCTTGGAGGCGCCACTCACTGGGGCGAGTACGAAACGCAACCACCGGAATCGTTACCCCCATATTCTTGATTGCGGTTTGCCACTTCGTTCCCGTCGCGGTTTTGTCGACCCGGAGCCATAATGCTTGGGCGCGGCTGATTGAGGAGAACCCTTCCCGGAGAAATCCTAAGGGGAGATAGCGGTACGCTAATCGTGGTAACGTCGCATCAAGAATCACCCAATCGACATTTCGTTTGATGCGCCGGTGTTGAAAACCATCGTCGAGGACAATGACGTCACAGCCAGCATCGACCAACGCATGCGCGCCACGAACGCGGTTCGCATCGCAATAGACCGGAATGTTTGGGAACCGCTCGGCAATCATCCGCGGCTCGTCTCCGCTCAATTCTACGGAGAGTAGTTCGCTACCATCGCCACGGGAGACCCACACCGGCGATTTACTCTTTCGTCCATAACCACGGGATAACAAGCCCGGTTTTGCACCAAGTTTTTCCAATTGCGCAAGCGTCCAAATTGACAACGGCGTTTTCGAAGAACCGCCAGCCGTTAAGCCGCCAATACTAATGACAGGAACCGCCGCCGCATAGGAGGAGAAGATGCCGTTATCGTAGAAGCGGTTGCGGATGCTGACGATGGCGCCGTATAGGATAGCCAGCGGCGCGGTGAGAGGATACAGCCATTTCGGTGAATGGACGCGCACTATGCTATACTCGCTCTACCCGCTTCGCGGTCGGTGCGGTGTTCGACATTCGTTAATACTTCTTCTAATTTTCGGTTCGCTGACTTCATCGCGTCGGTGGTTGTATTGAGTGGTGGAGGCAACGGTTCGCCGATAAGAAATTTTACTTTTGCGAACGGTTTAGGCAATAGCATTTTGTCCCAGGATTTATCGAATTGCCATGCCGAACTTGCCGAACCGGAGACAGGGACAATCCACGCATCCGCTTCGCGGGAAAGCCACACCGTTCCTAACTTCGCTTTATGCCGCGGTCCGCGTGGCCCGTCGGGCAACATCCCCCCGGTTTTACCGGCAGTGATCGCATCGACTGCGCCTAATGCCGCTTTCACGCCGCCGCGGGTCGAGCTGCCCCGAACGGCATGAAAACCCAATCGTTCGACAACCCGGGTGACCAACTCGCCATCGTCATGATCGGAAACGATGACGTGGATATCGCAATCCCGGAGAATGCAGGCAGTCAATAGCAACCGACCGTGCCATACTGCGACAATTTTTCGTTCGTATAAAGTGGAATCGATCGAGGAGAGATTCGGGTAACCCAGTTGCTCAACGCGCCACGACCATGCAAACGCTTTCAACAGCAGTGTCGCAATCCGCGGCAATAGTTCGAACTTTAACCATCGGGTCAACTGTTTACTCATTGTTTCGCTGCCAATTCGAGAATCCATTCGGCGACCCGTTGCGAGGCACCGACTCCTCCCAGACGACTCCGTAAGGTTGCAAACTTCTTCACCTGTTCGACCCCGGCTTCGCCCATCAGATTGCTCAAATCTTTTGCGAGGCGTTTCGGCGTGGCATCGTTTTGGATGCGTTCCGGCGCAACCAGATCGTTCATAACCAAATTTGCTAAGGCGATATAGGGAACCTTCACGACGCGTTTACCGATAGCGAACGTAATCGGCGATGTCCGGTAAAGAACGGTCAATGGCGTACCCAAGAGTGCGGTTTGCAGGGTTGCCGTACCGCTGGCAACGGCGGCAGCATCGGCGGCGACAATCGATACGGATGCGTCATCATATACCAATCGCGCGCCAATATCGACAAAGGGTTGATACCATTCCTGCGGCAATTCCGACAATGCCGGAACAAGGGCAATTACATCGGGGTGTTTCTTTTGCAACATCCGGAATGCTTCGGTAAGGATTGGGGTATGGTGGAAAATTTCCTGTTTCCGGCTGCCGGGTAACATCGCAATTACCCGTTTTCCAGTTACACCGAGATTAGCTTTCGCTGCGGTTTTCGATAAATCGAGTGGTAACTCCTCGAGGAGGGGGTGTCCCACGAATCGTACATCCAACGGGGCATTTTTGTAAGTATCTACCTCGAACGGGAAGACCACCGCAAGACCGTCGTACCGCTCGGAAATCTGTTTTATACGACCCGCTTTCCATGCCCAAACTTGCGGACTGATATACCCTAACGTTTTCGGACGGTAGTTCCCGGAGGAAAACTCCGTGCGTAACCATTGGGCAAACCGGAGATTGAATCCGGGATAATCGATAGCGATTACAACATCCGGTTTTCGACGCTTCACTTCCCGGTGTAACAAATCGTTGTTGCGTTTGATAACGGGCAGGTGTTTAAAAACTTCAATGAACCCCATGACTGCCATTTCGCGAGCATCGACCACGACCTCTAACCCGGCTTCCCGCATTCGTTCACCGCCCATCCCCCAACATTCGCAATGCGGAGATAATTTACGCAGAGCGGCAACGACCCCCGCCCCGTGAAGGTCGCCCGATGTTTCGCCAGCAAGAAAGCAAACGTTCATGTGATCGAAATCGTGTGTTGCGATGTAAAACAAGGACGACTGACAGGAATGTCAGTCGTACGGTAGTTACTACCAGCCTTGACCGCGCCAGATGGCATATCCGATCATCAATGCGAGAATCACAGTAATGCTGGTAAAGGTGGAACGTTCGCTTTTCAATGCACCGTTCCAATCGTTTGGGCGCTCATCCAGCGGTGTGACATATCCTTTCACTGGGAATAGGCGGGGTACCCGTTTACAATACTCCTGATACTTCTCGCCGTAATCTTTCACCAGTTTCTCCTCTTCGAGGGAGATAATTAACGTGTACTGCACCCAGAAGTAGAAGAATGTGACTGGTAGTAGCCAAATGAGCTGCTCGCCTCCGAGTGTTGCCGCTCCGATATACAGTAGCACATTCCCGAAGTAGAGGGGATTTCGGACATACGCATAGGGACCACTGGTTGTCAGGTAGGGCGCTCCGACATCTCGGGTTCGCGACGCGCCGCCGATGTGTGCGACTGCCCAGATCCGGATCCCTTCGCCCATTGCCATCAGCAACAGACCGACGCCAAACGATAGCGGTGTCGGTCTTGCCACGTAAAGCAACGCACCTACTAACGGCAGTGGTGTAAACGAACGAATCCGGAAAACAAAGTTACGCAAATCCCCCATCGAAAACTCCCTTGCATTATCGAAAAGTTAATAGATTGATGATGGCGGCGCATTGATATTTTCGTGTTCCCGCCGTATACTTGGTATAGTATAGTGTGGGAGAAGGTTTCGGACAAATGCCACCACTACCGATTGGCAACGCCGAACGGCGTTTCAAATTGTTTCTTCAGGGAAAGGGTTTACGGGTAACCGAGGAACGGCTTGCCATTCTCCGCGCTGTTAATAAACTTTCTGGACATATCAATGCCGATGAGCTATCCTATCAACTCCGGCAAAACGGAGTTGATGTTTCCCGGGCAACCGTGTATCGAACACTTAGTCACCTTGTGGAGGCAGGACTTGCCCGCAAAGTCGATTTTGGTTCGGGGCATGCCAATTACGAACGCAGCGATTTAGCCGATGGTCATCACGATCATATCATCTGCACAAAGTGTGGAAAAATCATCGAATTTTACAACTCGGAATTGGAAGATTTACAAGGAAAAATTGCCGAACAGCATGGATTTCACATCGTGGCACACCAATTCCAAATTGTGGGAATTTGCCCGGACTGCCGGACAAAACCGTAAAGTCTTTTTTTGAGTGGCGTGTTTACAATTCTTTCAAACGAGTTTTTGCGTTATATTACTGAGCTAAGAGCCAAAGAGTTTTGCAGTAACACGTTAACTAAATGATTCACTCTGTTGAACTGAGAAGCAAAGGAAAGGGACGACAATGATTCGTCGCACATGGTTCCTAATGTTGATGGCAGTTTTTGCCTTCACGATGTTAGCGAATGCACAACCAATTCCCGTCGATATCACAAATTTCGATATGAATACCGGTGAAGTCGCTTCGCGAATGCGCACGCAAAATGGTACAACCGCTATGCCGTTAGAGAGTATTGTTCACGTGATTTTAGATTCGTTGAACAATGGCATCTCCACACCATCGGCAAATGGTCTTCCGACCGGTGACGACCGGCTGTGCGGCTTCTTCCGGGTCGGCGCTGGAACGGAAGGGGAACTCGGCGCATTTTATGCGACGGTAGCAGCATTCAGTCAGGCAGAGGCTGGGCGGAACATGCTGATCGCAGGTCGACAGTTCTATCTTCGCGGCTTTAATACCACCGACTCTACGATTCCTCCGGGAACATGGTATGCAACCTCCACCCGTGCCGGTGGCGTTTTGCCCACCGTCCCAACCGGCGCTGATTTTGTCGATGGTTGGCTTTGGCCGCAAGTAGACAGTACGAATAACGTATGGGCGAGAACTTCTGGTATCGTTGTAACAGCGCCCTTAACAGGTGTGCAGGTGAATGTCGGCAACGTATTAAACGTTCAATGGAATGCCATTGGCGTCACCGGTAATGTGGCTGTCGAAATCAACCGGAACTATCCGAATGGTACGTGGACGACCCTGACCACCGCTGCCGCTTCGGCTGGCAGCTATGCCTGGACCGCTACCGCGCCAACCAGCGCCAATGCCATGATTCGGGTTTCTTCCGTAGTCGATCCCGGTACGTTTGGTCTCAGTGGCACCTTTCAAATTATCGATGTAGGTCTCTTATTGACACAACCAAACGGCGGCGAGACTGCTGTTGTCGGAACACCCTATGCAATCAATTGGGTTTCGACCGGATTAACCGGGAACGTCAATGTCGAACTCAAGCGTAACTACCCGGCAGGAACATGGGAAGTATTAGGCACAGCGTTGGCAACCGCTGGAACATATAACTGGAACGTTACCGGAGCCGTTTCTACTACTGCTCGGGTTCGCGTAATGCAGGGTACTGCTATCGGTGATACCAGCGATGCGAACTTCACGATTACTTCACCTTCCTTCTCCAATATTTATCCCGGTACCGGAACGACCGACTCGGTGTGGACATGGAATCCCACCAGTATCTCATGGGCTTCGCAGTTTGTTACCGGTAACGTTCGGATCGAATTGAATCGGAACTATCCGACCGGAACGTGGGTAACCCTGTTTGCGAATACAACCAACGATTTAGTCGAGAGCTGGACAGCGACAATGCCCGGCACAACCGGCGCCACTGCCCGCCTCCGGATTACCTCGATTACCGATCCGACAATCACGGCGATGAGCACTAATAGTTTTGTGATTACTCCATCGACCGTTGCTATTACCGCACCGAACACTGCCGTGACATGGTATGTCGGCGATACCGAAACCATCTCCTGGATCAATAGCTTCAATATGCCATTGAATGGCACCATGCGTATTCAACTAAATCGTGAATATCCTGCTGGTTCATGGACAACAATCGTCGATAACACCCCCAACGATAGTATTCAAACGTGGGTAGTCTCCGGTTCGCCGAGTACCACTGCCCGTCTTCGCATCATGTCTACCGTCGACACCTTAATCATCGACGAGAGCAATGTGAACTTTACGATTGCGCAACGTTCCATCACTGTTAATGTGCCGAATGGTGGGGAATCGTGGTTGGTCGGTTCCAATCAAAACATCACTTGGGCATCAACTGGTCTCACCGGAAATGTGAACATCGAATTGAACCGCAACTATCCTGGTGCGACTTGGGAGTCGATTGCCGCCGGCACGACGAATGACGGCACCCACGCCTGGACAGTAACGGGACCTTTCACGAACGTAGCCCGCGTTCGCATCACTTCCGTTGCCTTTCCGACGGTAGCTGACACCAGTAACGCAAACTTTACTGTGCGTGTTCCCACTATCGCCATACATACTCCAAATGGCGGCGAAAGCTGGGTCATTGGAAGTTCGCATGCAATCAATTGGGCAAGCGCCGACATCGTCGGGAACGTTCGGATTCAATTGAAACGTGATTATCCAACCGGAACTTGGGAAAACTTGTTTGCCAGCACCGCGAACGATACAACGGAAAACTGGACGGTAACAGGCCCAGCGTCAACCACCGCCCGCGTTCGGATACTATCCGTTACCGATACGACGATTGGCGATACCAGCAGTGCGAGCTTCTCAATTGTTTCGCCGACCATTACGGTAACAGCGCCGAATACCAATGTTTCGTGGATGATTGGTTCGACCCAGAATATCGCTTGGACGAGCTCTAATGTGACAGGTAATGTCACAATCGAATTGAATCGCAACTATCCGACTGGAACGTGGACGACATTAGCAACGCCTTCGTATATCGCGTCACCTTATGTTTGGACAGTTTCCGGTCCGGCTGCCACGAATGCTCGAATTCGCATCACTTCGGTTGCATTCCCAACCGTAACCGATGTAAGCGACACCAACTTTAGTATCGTTCCGCAAACGGTAACAGTTGTGACACCGAACGGCGGTGAAAACTGGGCAGTGAGCGATACCGTACGAATCCGATGGACTCGTTCAAATCCGTTCAATGGTCCTGTTCGTGTTGAGCTCAACCGGAACTATCCGACCGGAACATGGGATCCCATCGCAGCATCGGTTGCAAGCGATTCCACAACCTGGATTGTTATTGAACCGTTAACGGCTAATGCGAGAGTTCGAGTTGTCCAAATCGCCGACGCGACAGTCGCCGACTCAAGCAATGCGAATTTCAGCATCGTTCCGAAGATTCGCTTAACCCGTCCCAACGGTGGCGAAACGTTAACAACCGGTATCAACGATACAATTCGCTTCAACCGGATTGGCGGTACTGGATTGGTCGTCGAAGCACATGTAAACCGCAATTATCCGAGCGGCACGTGGGAATTAGTTAGTGAAGGTAATGCCGATATATTGGTTTGGGCGGTTACCGGAACAACGAACACAACCACCGCAAGAATGCGCGTCCGCTATATGCAGTTTAACACAATCGCCGACACCAGCAATGCAAACTTCAGCATCATTGTGAATGGCCTCAATGAATTCGGTCTCGAGATTCCGAAGGTATTTGCTCTTGGCAATGCCTATCCGAATCCCTTCAATGCCACCACGTCGTTTAAAGTTGCAGTGCCGAAGAATGCCGATGTTCGTATTGCACTATACAACTTGATGGGTCAGAAAGTGGTCGATCTTCATAATGGTAATTTGAAAGCAGGTTGGCACCGGGTTTCGTTCCGTGGCGATCATCTTTCGAGTGGTTCCTACATCGTGAAGATGGATGCACCGGGCTTCACCAACAGCCAGATGATCCAATTAGTGAAGTGATGGTGGTTACGGGTTTCCCAACCCGTTCTTCTGTAAGGGTTCGATAAATCGAACCCCTACCCAACAACTGATGATCTTAGGGGCGTAGCAATACGCCCCTATTTCTTTTTACGGGCTTGGAAGCCCGTATCCACCATGAATAGAATCTTAATAACCCACCACTTACGAAATATTTTTCACTGGACAAGAAAAACGCTCGCAATCAACTTAATTGTTATGTATTATTGACATACTACACGAATTGGAAAGGGAAGAATCATGAAGTACCGCTCAGTATTTTCTGTCATCTTCTTCTTGTTTTTTCTTTCCTCATTACTACTCGCACAACCGATTTCCATCAATATTTATACATTTGATGCGACGACTTTTGAACCCACTTACATCCGCAATCACCTCGGACAACCACTTGCTGAGAGGAGTCTTTTTCAGGTTATTGTCGATTCTTTACAAGATGGGATTGATCCCCCGTTAGCGAATGGAAGGCCGGGTGGAGATGATCGGTTGTACAACACGTATTGGATTGGAGCAGGATCGGAAATGATTGGTACATTTGCGCTATCGCTTCAAGCGACTCCAATTCCGTGGCGGGTCGATGGTTATCTCTATGAGGGTCAACATTTTTACCTTCGGGCATTTGAAACATTTAACACGCCAATTCCTTCTGGTACCTATTACAACGAGATACTGAACCAAGGACTGTTGTTCGTCGTTCCGCATGGCGATACTGACTTTTGGAATATCTCCTCCGATACAATGCGGGTTACAACGGGCTTGCAATGGATCAATCCAACTTATCTCTCCCGGTTGGTGATCGGAACAAATTTTCTCTTCCGGTGGTCGAATGCAACCTTTCCCGGTAATGTCCAGATTTCGTTGAATCGTAACTATCCATTGGGAAATTGGGAAACCTTGTTCGATAGCACGGCAAATGATTTCAGTGAGAATTGGTTGGTCACTGCTCCGGTAACCGGATTGACATCACGGGTGCGGATTCGTTCGGTACTTGATACCGCAATTCAAGTGATCAGTGATCGAATCAATGTCACCCATTTTGGTCTCCAAGAACCCTTTGCGAATAACGCTCTGCGAATTGGCGATACAACACAACTGCAATGGCAAACGTCACCCATTGCGACCGGAAACGTTCGTTTCCTGCTCAACCGCTATTATCCGACGGGAACTTGGGACACCCTTATCGCTAGTACACCGAATGACATGAATGAAGCGTGGGTCGTCACTGGACCTTACACAAATGGCGCTACCGCACGATTGCGTATCGAATCGACAACCGACCCTAACATCTTTGATGAGTCGCGCCTGAGTTTTTCCCTTTTGCCAACATTAGAATTACTGCAACCGAATGGCGGCGAATTGCTCGAGGGAAACTCTTTATATCCCATTCGATGGCGGAGTGAAGGTACAACTCTAACCGATTCTGTATTGGTGGAAGTGAATTCTTCCTTATTTGGATCATGGCAACCGATTGAAATTGCACGAGATTCGTTAGTGTGGCTGGTTCCATCGATAACTGCCAATGATGTACGGATTCGCATCTCCTATCTGCCGGAAGCGATTCGTGCAATCCAAGATAGTTCCGATGCGGCTTTCCAAATTGTCGTTGGCAACATCGATGCAACCGAGCTACCTCTTCCGGGAGAATATCGGTTTGAACAAGCGTATCCGAATCCGTTTAATGCAACCACCTCGTTCAAAGTTGCAGTGCCGAGAAGCTCTGATGTTACACTTGCCCTCTATAATATGTTGGGACAAAAGGTAATCGATCTCCATAATGGGAATTTGAAAGCAGGTTGGCACCGGGTTTCGTTCCGCGCCGATCATCTTTCGAGTGGTTCCTACATCGTGAAGATGGATGCACCGGGCTTTAGCAATAGCCAGCTGATCCAATTGGTGAAGTAACTTCGTAGA
>JAOTSC010000060.1 GCA_030247525.1 bacterium
ATGTTGGATCGGTTCTGATCCCACTACTTCTCGAAAGCAGTTGCTCGGTTCGCGTGGTCGATCGCTTGCTCTTCGGCGGGCACGGTTTGATTCCCTATTTCATCAATCCGCGCTTTCAATTCGTTCAAGGGGACATTCGCGACGAACGTACGATGGCGGAAGCGGTTAAAGGTGTCGATGCGATAATCCATTTGGCGGCGATTGTCGGGTTTCCGGCGTGTAAGAAAGACCCCCATTTAGCTGAAACGACCAATTTCGAGGGAACGGTTCTCCTCAACAAGCTTCGCGATAAGAGCAATGTTCCGATCATCATGGCGTCAACCGGTTCCAATTACGGGTATGTCGCAGATGGTATCTGTCGCGAAGATACGCCGCTCAATCCATTGACGATCTACGGTACGACGAAAACCCGTGCCGAACAGCATCTGCTTGATGCCGGAAATGTCGTGATCTATCGCTATGCGACTGCATTCGGATTGAGTCCGCGGCTTCGGTTGGATCTATTGATCAACGACTTTGTGTTTACCGCGTTATCGAAAAATTTCCTCCTCATTTATGAGAAGGATTTCAAGCGTACGTTCATTCATGTCCGCGATATGGCGCGCTCGTTTGTTTTCGCATTGGATCATGTCGACAAGATGAAGGACAACATCTACAATGTCGGAAACGAGATGTTGAATCTCTCGAAAGCCGATGTGGCCGAGTATCTCAAAACCAAATTCGATTACTTCCTCGAGTACGCTGATACCGGTTCCGATCCCGATCAACGCAATTACGAAGTCGACTACTCGAAGATTCGGAAAGCGGGATTCCATACGACAATTGGCTTTGAAGACGGCGTCGATGAATTGATCCGCGGATTGAAAATGATCGAGATTCACAACCCCTATTCCAACGTGTAATATCTAACTCTTCGTGGCAGCGACATTCCTGTCGCTGATAAGGAGAATCGATGCGAGTCTACATCACTGGCGGCTCCGGTTTTTTTGGCCGGGTGCTAAAGCGGAAATTTGAAGAGGGTGGACATACCGTTATTGCTCCGCGTTCGAGTGAAGTCGATTTACTCGATGGCAATGCGGTTGCGGAGTCAGTAAAAGAAGCGGCTCCTGAGCTGCTGGTGCATTCTGCCGCGTACTACGGCGGACTCGGCATTAACGTTCACGAACCGGATAACCTGTTTCACATCAACACGCTGATGATTGCAAATATCTATGCCGCCGCTGCAAAAGCGGGAGTTCCGAAAGTACAGGGAATCGGCAGTGCATGCGCGTATCCGGGACATATCGATGGGGATTTAATCGAGACCGAATTCTGGAACGGCGAGCTGCATCATTCGGTCGTTGCTTATGGATTCTCGAAAAAGTTGCAGGAAATCGCCCAACAAGTTTACAAAAAGAAAATGGGAATGAAGACCCAACTCCCGCTTCCCACGAATCTCTACGGCGAACACGATGTATTCGGTGAGTACCGCAGTCATGTGCTTGCCGCATTGGTGAAGCGATTTGCCGATGCAAAATTGAGCGGTGCGCCTTCGCTCACCAATTGGGGTACTGGGTCACCGATTCGTGAATTTATTTACGTCGATGACGCCGCGGAAGCCTGTTACCGTCTTGCGATGAGCGATTACGAGGGCCGTCTGAACATCGGCACCGGCATCGGCACCAGTATAAAAGAGTTATCGGAAATGATTGCGACGGAAGTCGGTTACGAAGGTGAAATTCTCTGGGATGCCACAAAACCGGATGGCATTCATCGCAAGGTGCTCGAAGTAACCAAGATGAAGAGTGTTTTGCAATGGTCGCCGCCGACCGCGCTGCGAGACGGTTTGCGAAAAACGATCCGCTGGTATCTCGCAAACAAAGAGCAGGCGGATGCCCGCCCATAGTATATGCCGTACGTTGGACATTCTTGTCCGACGCGCGAATGAACTGATGAGTTTTTAGGAGATCGTATGGCAACTCGATCTGCGCAAGTCTTTAACGAAGTCGCAATCGACCGGGTAAAAGAATATTGGAACGCCCGACCCTGCAACATTCGCCACAGCACCGCTACCATCGGGACGAAGGAGTATTTCGATCAAGTCGAAGCTCGCAAGTATTTGGTGGAACCGCACATTCCCGGCTTCGCAGAATTCGCGCGCTGGAATGGGAAGAAGGTGCTTGAGATTGGTTGTGGAATCGGTACCGACACGATGAATTTCGCCCGCGCTGGAGCGCAAGTCACTGCCATCGATTTATCGGGTGAATCGATTGCGCTCGCTGAGCAACGGGCGCAAGTTTTCGGTTTAACCGACAAAGTGAAATTTTATCAGGCGAATGCCGAAGAGTTGTCGTCGGTTGTTCCGCTCGAGCAATACGATTTGATCTACAGCTTTGGTGTGATTCACCATACGCCGCACCCGGAACGCGTGATCGAGCAATTGAAAAAATATTGCAAACGCGATACGACCGTTAAAATAATGGTGTATCATCGTTGGTCGTGGAAAGTGCTCTGGATTCTCGCAACTGACGGCAAATTTCAATTCTGGAAACTCGATCATTGGATTGCGCGCAATAGCGAAGCCCAGACCGGATGTCCGGTGACATACAGTTACTCCCGCAGTACGATCAAGAACTTGCTGCAGGGGTTTCGTGTCACGAAAACTGCTGTCGACCACGTATTCCCCTTTCGCATTCCCGACTACAAAGAGTATCGCTATGTAAAAGTGTGGTACTTTCGATGGATGCCGGACTGGCTGTTCCGGGCGTTTGAGCAACGTTTCGGTTGGCACTTATGTGCAGATGCTACACCACAACAATAACGAGAGCGAGCGGGTAAAGGAGACGATCCATGACTTTGGTGGAAACTTGCAAGGAAATTGAAAAAAATCCTGGTATTGATGCATGGCGATTGTGGCAGGAAACCGATTTAGTCGAAGGGCATCCGTGGGCGGCTGTACTTACAAAGCCAAGTCAAACGCAAGGACAGTTGGTTACCTATTATCCCGCGCTGTACGGCCTCGCGCAACGGGAACGTCCTAAGGTGATTCTGGAAATCGGCACTGGATTTGGTTTATCGACTGCATCCTGGATTTTGGGAAATCCCGATTTGGAAGTACTAATTACGCTCGATCTCGGAATATTCGGTACGCAATACGGCGAGAAATGGAATATCGATAACGTTGCATTCGCGCAAGCGAAATGCGAGTCGTTGGTAAAACGCATCGACTCGAAAGCGAAACTCCATTTCATCCGATGCAATACCCAACCGCAAGGGTCGGACAACACCGATGTTCCCGTGAATGTCCCCAATTGGCGCGAGGTCCCCGAGCTACTCCAGCTACTGGACAAATATCAAGTCGATTTACTTTTCGTCGATGGAAAACATACCGGCGATGGTTGCATCAACGACCTGCACAGTTTCGCTCCATTCGTACGACCGGGTGGTGTGATATTATGCGACGATTTGCACGAAGCTGGCGTTGGCGAGCGACCCGGTTCCGCGCCGTTTGAATGGGCGGGACAAGCTGTCTTGGGATTTCGCACTTTCTTGGCGGAAAATAAGGACACGATCTCCGAATCGTTAATTTGGCAATGGCCAGCCGTACTCGATTACACATTAACCGCGCCTGCGCCGCGACCGTTCGGATTGATCCGTTATCATGGCGGCATTGATCGAGAGGGGTATAAGCAGTCGGCTGCCGATTGTTTAGCGCGCGGCGACATCAATGGAATTCTCGCGAACCTCACGAAGGCGCGTCCCTTCGCAACGCAATCGCAATTGTATTGCGACCTTGGCGTATTATTCGCTAAAAAGAATTTTCCCGACCAAGCGATCAATACATTTCTCGTCGCATTACAAAAAGACGAAAACAACTGCGACGCACTTCACAACTTGGCGCTCATGTATGCGATGAAGCAGGATTTTGCGAAAGCGATGGAAGCCGCTCGCAGCTTGGAGTTGAAGAGCAACGGCGAGTGGCTGCTGGTCGACCGGATTCGTGAGTTACAGCAGAATGCGAAAGCTATTCCTCCGCAACCGCCGGCTGGAAAACCAATCGTTTACCCGGTGCATGTGAAACGCGCGCTGCCGAATATGCAACCGGTCGTTTACGAGAAAACCGAAACGTTCGACACCCCAGAGGCGCAGGCGATTAATAAAGCGCGGATGGAACATCTGCTTTCGCTGGGCTTACCGTTGCGAGGATTGCGAGTGCTCGATTTGGGCGGTGGCGTCGGACACTTGGCGCAATGGCTGTTAACAGCCGGTGCACGGGTGTTTACGACCGATGTTCGAGCAGAGAATATTGCACGAGCAAAAGTGCTTTATCCCACCCTCCGATCCGAAGTTGCTGATGTCGAGCGGGACGAACTGACGAAGCTTGGTGAGTTTGATGCCGTATTTGCTTATGGTTTGTTATACCATCTCGAGAATCCGTTTCTTGCACTCAGAAAAATAGCCGCGCTTCATCCCAAACTGGTAATGCTCGAGACGATTATAAGCGATAGCGCGCTGCCGATGCTCGGGTTGGCGGAAGAGACTGGAACCTACTCGCAAGCAGTTGCTGGAGTGGCGGTTCGACCATCGCCGGCATGGATAGCGATGGCGCTAAATCGGGTTGGGTTTGCCCATGTCTATGGTGCAGCACTGCCGCCCGACCATATCGATTATAAGTTTGAGTGGAAGAACGACGGCGCGCACAATCGCGACCGCCACAATCTGCGTTGTGTGTTCGTTGCCGCGCAAGAGCCGCTCGCATTGAATACGTTAGTACCCTTGTTGCACGATTGACGATTCTATGAAACCATTGGTAAGCATCGTCGTTACTGCTCGCAACGACAACCACGGCGGGGATTTGCTGAATCGAATGCGGATGTTTCTGCATTCGTTGCAGCAACAATGTACGCGCAACAAATTATCCGCCGAATTGATTCTGGTGGAATGGAATCCCGTAGTTGGGAAACCGACATTGGCGGAAGCGTTGGATTGGCCGACGCCGGACGAGTGGTTTTCCATTCGCATCGTTACTGTTCCTACCTTTGTTCATCGCCGTTTTCTGTATGCCGATGCCTTGCCGTTGTATCAGATGATTGCAAAAAATGTCGGGATTCGTCGCGCACACGGAGAATACATCCTCGCAACGAATATCGATATTCTCTTCTCGGAAGAACTTGTTCAATGGATGGCGTCCGGTAATATGCAGAGGGACGCTGAGTACCGGGTCGACCGGTTCGATGTCGATATGCCGGTTCCCAGCGTAATCGATTCCCAGCAATTGCTCGAGCAATGCCAGCAGAATTTACTGCGGCACCATCAACGAAACGGATCGCGGAATCTTCGCACCGGCGATTGGATGGAGATCTTTCCCGAAGAGGGACAGATACCCCGCGAACGCTTGCATACCAATGGTTGCGGCGACTTTGCGCTTACTCATCGCGACAACTGGTTTAAAACGCGGGGCTATCCGGAGCTTGATACATTCTCGTTGCATATCGATTCGTTATGGTGTTTTCAAGCGCATTTCTCTGGTGCGAAGGAAGTATTTCTCGAACCGCCTCAAGCGATTTTCCATTTAGAACATACCGGTGGCTGGACGCCGGAAGTGGAAAAGAGTGGATCGCTGTATCAGAATCTCGAGAAGCGAAAAATTCCCCGCATCTCAACGCAGCTTTGTAACGGTTTTATGTTTCGGATGACCCGGTTACATGAACAAGTTGTGTTCAATGAAGCCGATTGGGGGATGATCAACATCCCGCTTCCCGAACAGGAATTGACCAGTACTCGAGCGGTAACAACGCAAAAAACTGTCGCTCCAATTCGCAAAACAACAGCAGATCCAATACGACTCAGTTTGGTGATTGTCAACCGCAACGACGATCATGGCGGTAATTTATTATTGCGAACTCGCACCTTTCTCGATACGTGGCGGATGGTCGCCGAAGCCGAGCAATTACGCTCCGAAATCGTGATGGTCGAGTGGAATCCTCCACCGGATCGCGCGCGACTCAAAGAAGAAATTGGGTGGAAAAACTCGGAATGGGTCGATTTGCGCATCGTCACAGTAGAAAACGCGATTCATAATATGCTGGAGAATTCGCAGCGGATTCCCTTGTATCAGATGATCGGAAAAAATGTCGGAATCCGCCGGGCGCGCGGCGAATGGGTGTTGGCGACTTGCGTCGACGTACTCTTCAATCGACCGTTGGTAAAGCTATTGCGTGATGCAAAGTTAGACCCTAACGCATTCTACCGGATGGATCGCTACGATATCTCGCAACCGGCAATTCCCGATGTGCTTGCGCTGGATGAGCGGTTTGCCTTTTGCGAAGAGCATCTAATTCGCCGCCATACCATCGGAAAAACATATCATACCGAGAACGGCGAAGAGATTGCGAGACTATCGAAAGACTTGAATTTCGATACCGAGCAATTACTTCGCAGTGGTGAGAACTTGCCGTTACACACGAATGCGTGCGGTGATTTTACTTTGCTGCATCGCAAGTCATGGCAGCTACTACGGGGTTATCCCGAAGTGCCGCTCTGGTCGATTTACATCGATGGGCTGTTGCTGCATGCCGCCTTGGGTAAGGGATTGCGGCAAGTCGTGCTTTCCGATCCACTGCGTATGTACCACATCGAGCATCGCGGTAGTTGGTCGGTCGATGCCAGCGAAGAAAAAACTCCGGTACGATTGCAGTACGAGCGACAATACGCGCCGTGGTGCCAAGCGTTACTGCAACCGGGAGCGCCCGACGTAAACCCAGTGGATTGGGGATGGCAGAGCATCGAGCTACCGGAATTGACGTTACAATAGGATTGTATTATGCCGAAACTTCCTGCGAAACCGCCGCCGCAACAACGCCCGATGATGGATCTCGCCGGCGATCGCGATATCGAATGGACTTGGGTTGCTGCGCAATTCCCGATGGGACCTGGTCGCGCACTCGATTTCGGCTGCGGTCATACGCCATTAGCGCCAACTGCCGCACTGCGCGGCTTCGATACGCTCGGTGTCGATTTACAGGAAATCCGCCGCCCGTTTTTAATTCCCAATCTTCGTTATGTGTTGGGTGATATTAATCTATTGCCACTTGCAGAAAAGTATTTCGACCTTATCATCAATTGCTCGACCGTGGAGCACGTTGGTGTCGTTGGACGTTACGACGTGACGGTCGACGATCCCGATGGGGATTTAACGGCAATGCGTCGGCTTCGCATGTTCATGAAACAAGACGCGATTCATATCATGACGATTCCGGTGGGGGTCGATACGATTTGGCGGCCGTTGCACCGGATCTATGGCAAACAACGGTTACCCTTATTGCTCAAGGGTTACAGGGTTGAGTATGCGCGTTATTGGGTTAAGGACGATTTCAATCGCTGGGTTCCCGTACCGGAAGAAACTGCATTAACAACACCGACCGCGCCAGCATTGTACGGGTTGGGTTGCTTTGTTTTGAAACGGGACGATGCACCGGAGTCGGTACCATGAAAATCGCTATCGCGCAATTGAATCCCATCGTCGGCGACATCGCCGGAAATCTCACCAAGCTGCTTGCGAGTTGCCGAGATGCCGCAAACCACGGCGCCGAGTTGATTGTCGCGCCGGAGCTTTATCTCTGTGGATATCCTCCGCGCGATTTGCTCAGTTATGAATGGTTCCTCGATAAATTGGACCAAGCGATAATCGAGCTGTGCAATGCCTCGCGCGAATTTCCCACCTTCGGAATTGTTGTCGGTACCGTCCGCCGTTCGGGGAAGCTGACGGGAAAAGGGTTTTACAATAGCGCAGTGCTGATTGAGAACGGAAAAATTCTCCTCGAACAGCATAAGCAACTCTTACCAACTTACGACGTATTCGACGAACGCAGATACTTCGATCCCGGAACTACCGGTCATGTCATCGCTTTCCACAACCAAACGTTAGGAATCTCGATTTGCGAAGATGGGTGGAACGATCCCGATTTTGGGACTCACCGCGAATACGAAACCGATCCGATCGAGCTATTGGTGCGAAAAGGCGCAACGATTCTGATCAATATTTCTGCGTCGCCGTTCCAATTAGGGAAAGAGAAAATCCGATACGACCGGTTTGGCAATCATGCCCGCAAATGGCGGCTGCCGATGATCTTCTGTAATCAAGTCGGCGCGAACGATGAGATAATCTTCGATGGCAACAGTATGGCGTTCGACGGTAACGGATTGCTCATTGAGAAACTCCCTTCTTATGAAGAAACGACTGTGATCGTCGATTCTTCTGTACAGTATCGATTGGAAACGTTGCCTGCAATCGATCCGATGGAGTCGCTGCATGGTGCATTGGTGTTGGGGATTCGCGATTACATGGCGAAGTGTGGATTCAAGCAGGCGGTGATTGGGTTATCGGGCGGCATCGATTCAGCGCTTACTGCTTGTCTTGCCGTCGATGCAATCGGCGCGGAAAACGTACGCGGCGTTACCATGCCGTCGGAATACTCCTCTTCGGGATCGGTCGACGATTCCATCGAATTAGCGAGCAAGTTAGGGATTCGATGCGATACGTTGGCGATTCGTGAAATCTACGATACATACTTGGCAACGCTTTCGGAGCCCTTTGCAAATACGCCGTTTGGAATTGCGGAAGAGAATATTCAGGCGCGCATTCGCGGTAATCTACTAATGGCATACTCGAATAAATTCGGCGGCATCGTATTGACAACCGGCAACAAGAGTGAAATTGCTGTTGGGTACTGTACCCTTTATGGCGATATGAGCGGCGGATTAGCGGCGATCAGCGACCTTCCGAAAACGATTGTCTACCAGCTGTCACGCTGGTACAACCGGCACCGGGAAGTAATTCCCACCGCTATTATCGTCAAAGCGCCGTCGGCTGAGCTTCGCCCAAACCAAAAAGATCAGGATTCGTTGCCTCCCTATGACATCCTCGACGCGATTCTCGATTTGTATCTCGAAGAACAAAAATCGATTGCGGAAATCGTTGCAAATGGATTCGATCCCGAAACGGTGAAGTGGGTGATTCGGACGGTGGATCGTAACGAGTATAAACGAAAACAAGCCGCGCCGGGATTGCGCGTTACCAGTAAAGCGTTTGGGGTCGGTCGGCGGATGCCGATTGCCGCGCGTTGGAGTGAGTCGTGAGGAATTCATGCTGACACTTTTTGCAATGCCGAAACCGTTCACCGGACACAACGGCACGATTCAACGCAACGCCATGGAAAGCTGGAAACGGCTCTCGAATGTCGAGGTAATCCTCTTCGGTTCGGAGAGCGGTGTCGCAGAAGCCGCACAGGAATTCGGTTTCCGTCATATCCCCGAAGTCCGTTGCAACGAATTCGGCACGCCGATTGTCAGCGACTTGTTCCGGTTAGCCGAGCGACACGCGACCTTCAAAACGCTCTGCTATTGCAATGCCGATATTATTCTACCGTCGGAATTCCCGTTAGCGGCGGGTGCGACGGCGGAGCACTTCGACCGGTTCCTGATGATCGGACAACGGTGGGATATCGAATTGACCGATCGTTGGAATTATCATTCGTCCGATTGGGCGTCCGATTTGCGCAGTTACACGATGCGAAATGGCACGCTGCATAATCCCGCCGGCATCGATTACTTCTGTTTCTCAACCGGTTTGTGGAATTCGATTCCCGATTTTGCGATCGGACGAATATTCTGGGACAACTGGTTGGTGCAAGCGGCGCTCGAGTCGGGCGCGGCATTAGTCGACGCTACCGAGACGATTTTCGCCGTCCATCAAAACCACGACTACAATCATGTCCAAGGTGGCAGGGAAGCAGCTTGGAATGGGGAGGAGGCGCAACGCAATAAGCGGATCGGAAACATGGGAAACCATCTGTTTAATGTCACTGATGCGACTTGGCGCTTATTGCCGTTGGGTTTTATACCAGCGGTGAAAGGGATTCGTCCTGAACCACCCCACGCTTTCGATTGGGATAAGTTGATGTCGTATGCGACGTCGCTCATCGAATCGGGAAAACCACGGGAAGCACTGGATATTCTCGAACAAGCCGACGCCATCGAAACGAAAGTACAGGGATATTACTTTGCCCGTGCAGTTGCCCATTATCATCTACAACAACTCGATCTTGCCCGGGAGATGTGTAGCAACGAACTCAAGAACTTCCCCGCATTTGAACCGGCAAAACAGCTATTAACAAGGGTTTTGCAGGTTAGCGAAACCGAAAAAAAAAAGTCGGTTGAACGAAAACCGGTAGTTCGCGAAACCAAACGACCCGAACCATCGGAAACTCTTCCTATCATATCGCTCGCCGATGTTTTCGCATCGGGCGAGTATCGTAGTGAGCTTCACGAGAAACCGCTTACCGAATTCACGGAGTATACGCCGGAGTATTTTCGTGGTAAACGGTTATTGTTAATCGGCACCGGTTCCCACCGTTTTCCAGCATGGGCAAATGGCGCGAGTCGCGTCGTATCGCTCCGGACGATTCCTATGCCAATCCTTGAAAACAGTGCGTCCGACTCAATCCTCGAGTGTGTTATTTCTTCAGTTGAACAACTTCCCTTCGAGGATGCTTCGTTCGATTTCCTCTATTTATACGGCCCGGAATTCTACACCATCGATTTCGATACGGCGCTCCTCGAGTTTGCTCGCGTATTATCGGCAGGCGGACGAATCCTCATCGTCAATGCAATAACGACGGTAAACAATAACAACAACGAGTTGTGGTCGTTGACGTTGCCCAAACGGTTTGAACAATGGTTCTTTCTGATGGGCGAGTATTTGACCACTTTCAGCGAGAACCTATTCGATTCACTCGAATGGCATATCCCTTATTTTCTTTCAAAGCCGGAGCCGGAAGAAGCTGTTCATATCTTCACCATGCAGCGAAACCGCCATCCGGCGGCGCTTGCGAATACTGCGAGTGAATCGGCTTCACCTCCCTTAATCGACGCGTTACAGAACATCGAAGCGAATCCGCCGATCGCGCTGCAACAAATCCAATCGATATTACAAGCGCAAACGAAACGGATCGCGGCGAGCTGCGAAAAAGCGCCTGATGTCACGATTGCGATGCCGCTGTATAACCGTGCCAAGTTTGTCGCAGTATCGTTGCAAAGCGCACTGGAGCAGAAATTCAGTCGTCGCTTCGAGATACTCATTGTCGATGACGGCTCGACCGATAACTCGCTGGATGTTGTGGCAGCCTTTAATGATCCCCGAATCCGTATCGTAGCAAAACCGCACACCAATGCGCCAGATACTCGTAACCGTTGTATCGTGGAAGCGCGCGGCGAGTGGATTTTCTGGCTCGACTCCGACGATATTTTGTTGCCAAATGCGTTACAGACATTATGGGACGCGGCACAGGCTAAAGTCGACGTCGATATCATTTGCGGCGATACCATAACCGTCGATGAGAATTTGCAGGATAAGGGAACGCTGCATTTTGAATCGTGGCGAGGGCGAAACGAGGAAATGCTGCGAACGTTTCTGCAACGGAATCCGTTTCCGTTGGGTAACGTACTGATGCGCAAGAGCGTGTTTGAGCGGTATGGGCGGTTCGATCCCTCGTTTTTGCGCGGTCACGATATGGAATTGTGGTCGAGACTCGCGCTAACGGCAGTGTTCGACAATGTCCCCATCGAAACTTACATCTGGCGGCATCATTCCGGTTGTATGTCCCCATTGACGACGAAATTTGATGGTTCCGAAAACCGTTCCACCGAAACCCGAGTCGCAAGAAGAATCCTCGAACAATTCCCGTTACCGCAACTTTTCCCGGAGCTTGATTGGAGCGTCGCGCACGAAGCGACTCAACAAGCATGGGAAATTGCAAAACGACTCCCCTTTATCTGCCGCGATCCGGACGCAGTCGCATGGTGCGAGGAACAAAGCCATGCCGCCCGTTTGCGATATAAAGTGCAGAATCGCCGGTTCCGAACGCTGCATGTATTCTCGCAAATCGCAGGGAATGCGGATTCCGTTGCAATCCCACCATATTGGCGCTCGCTGCTAACTCGGGAAGCGGAGACCAATGTCGAAAGCGTTTGTGCGATTCTCCGGTCGGGACAGTTAACGCAGGAGCGTGCTTCGCAAGTAACGCTCGACAACGGAAAGGCAATTCCCTGTTATTGGTTTTCTTCCACCGCGGGTACGTTGGTGGAGGAGTTCGCGAGGTTACAAACGCAGTTTCGACCGGATACGATTCATTTTCATCACGATGGCGACGTCCTGCATCAACTGGCATCCCAGCTCGATGCTACCAATTGTCTGTTCTTGTTTGATCGCTCGACTTACGAAACATTGCATGTCCAGCGAGGCAGCCAAACCCGGAACGAAATTGGCATTACTTGTTATCCATCCGAGGTGCGGTGGTTGCGTCCCCAACCAACCGGGACTGAGCAGAATGCATTCATTTTGCCGGCTCAAACTGAAATCGTGCGGAACTGGCAAGTAATCGGCAAGGAAGCGACGAAGAAGCCGTTGTATCATCCCATTCGCATTGCATTGTTTGGCGAGTTGTCACTGCAAGCGGGGTTCACAACCGTAGTCTATGCGTCGCTGCAATTGCAACAACAACAAGTTCCGGTATCGATTGATTTGTTTGGCAGCGTACAAAAAGTCGATCAAGTCGATGAAATGCGCCGAATCATCATGGAAGTCGATCCCGAGTGGGCGTTTTTCCGGTTTCGCAGTAGTTTCACTCCCGATAAATATCCGGAATTAATGCGCGGAATCGATATCGTGCTGCTCCCCAATCCGGCTACTGATAAAACGCAACGGATTGCCGGCGAGTACGCCACTGCTTGTGGTATTCCGGTAATGGTCGGATCGGCGGAAGCGAACGAGAATTCCAAGTGGCATTTTCCCTTGGATGACATCGACCGGTTGGCAGAGATATTGAAGCGGGTGATTTTGGATAGCAAGGAACTCGACCTTAGGAAAACCGAAATCACACCGCCTGTTACCGAGGATGAATTTCTCGAACAGCTTCAACTGCGAATCGATGCCCGCCAGCATCCCGTTACGCCAAGTGCAGCGAGCAAAACTAAGAGCGAACCGAAACTACGCAGCGGTACAAAAACCACTACCATCGGTTTGTTTGCTTGGGACAAACCACAGGAAGCCTGCGGTCGTCTCCGGTTTTGGGATCCCTTGTTTCGCGCGAAGACATTTCGGGCAATCTCCGGTTATAATCGCACCGACGATTTTTCACCAGCAGATAGATTAATCGCCGAAACGCCGCCGCAGTTACTTTACTGGCAACGTCATTTCGTCATGGTTGCCGATGCGATGCCCGAACCGCTGCGTAAGGCAATGGAGCAATGGATTACCCAAGGAATTCCACTTTTATACGAGTTGGATGACGATTTCGCCACGATTCCCGCCGATAATCCCAATGCGCCGTTCTTCTCCCGGTTTGCTCCCGCGATGCAGCGTTATGCCGATAAATTCACCGGGCTCATTGCATCGTCGGCTGTATTGGCAGACCGCTTGGCGCAGTATGGCAAACCAGTGTTCCTATTGAAGAATCAGTTGAATGAAAAACTCTGGAACCTACAGACCGACGAATTCGAGCGATTGCAGAGTCTGCGGCGACCCGATAAAATCGTGATTGGTTGGATGGGAACACCAACGCACGAAAGCGATATTGCGCCGTTGCTTCCTGTATTTCAGGAACTGCTTTCCGAGTATTCTGGTAGAATTGTACTGCGATTTTTTGGGTGGCTCCCGCCGCAATTGCAAGGCATTCGTAACGTCGAATTTGCCGCTACGATGAGCAACGATTACGAACGTTTTGTGAAAACGTTCTGTGCCCAACCGTTCGATATCGGCATCGCCCCGCTGCAAGACATTCCATTCAATCGCGCGAAGAGCGATATCAAATACCTCGAATATGCCGCTACCGGCGCGGCCGGGGTGTATGCTAATCTTCCCGGTTATCAAGACACGATTCGCAACCGTGAGAATGGATTGCTTTGTTCATCAGGTAACATTGCCGAATGGAAACAAGCGATTGTCGAACTGATCGAGAACGCCAATCTCAGAAAGCAAATCGCTCGCGAAGCCTATCGGGAAGTGCAATCTACCCGCACGCTAGCGGTAACGGCGATGAACTGGGAAGCAATATGGCAAGCAGTCATCGATCATGATACCTCCTATCAGGAGCGAACCGCGTATTTCTATCCGGAAGTAAACAAAAATAGTGCGAGTGTGAGTCAAATCAGCTCGATTGCGACAGCTTTACCGGAACCGAAAAAAAAAAGTAATCTCAGACAACTAACAGTCTGCTACTTTTCACTTGAACCGGAAACCAATGCCTGTCCACAATTACGAGTGCTTGCTCCGTTGGAGCGCACCGGTGCGTTTCAAATTGATCATGCATTCGCTCGGGTCGGAAACGGCAGAGACCGTAAAATTGTAAAGAGTAGTCTTGAAAATCCCGACCTCGTACTAATCCAGCGTGACGTTATTGTTTCGATGGCGAAGATTCCCCCGCCGCTGCAAGCTGATTTTACCCGCTTAAAAAACCAAGGAGTAAAATTCATCTATGAGTTGGATGACCACTTTGGCGCAGTACCAGAAACTCACCCGGAAAAACATATTATTAACAATTTCGACGAGTGCATTCGAGGATACACACCGTGGCTGGATGCAATCGTAGTCGCGACGGAAGAATTAGCGGGTGCAATGAGTAAGTTTGGTCTTCCTGTCCTTGTCATTCCCAATCAATTGGATGAACAGCTTTGGCGGTTGAATACTCCATTGTCTGTGCGATCCGGTGAAGTTGTATCGATTGGGTGGATGGGTACGCCAACCCATGCCGCCGATTTAGAACCAATCATTCCCATCTTGTTAGCATTGTATGAGAAGTATCGCGACCGTATCGAGTTTCGATTCTTCGGTTTCTTGCCGCGTCGCTTGGAGAATCACCCGGCGATGAAGTATCAAGGCGAAATTATTATAAACTATGACAGATTTGTTGAACATTTTCTGGCGAATGCACCCGATATTGCCATCGCACCGTTACTCGATAACCCGTTTAATCGGGCGAAAAGCGACATTAAGTACTTAGAGTATGCGGCTGCAGGTTGTGTCGGAATCTATGCCGATTTACCACCATATCGATCGACGGTTAATCATCGTAAAACCGGATTGTTGGTGAATTCTGAAGACGTTAGCGGATGGGAAAATGCTATCGTTGAGTTACTCGAAAACACCTCTCTTCGGAATCAAATCGCCTATAATGCCCGAGAATTTGTTATTCGAGAGCGAACGCTAAAAAACACTGCTCGTAACTGGGAAGTGGTATATCGTTCGATCATTGGTTAACGTAACATCCATCTAACAGAAGTTGTTATCAAAGATAAAGGGGTAGATTTCTCTACCCCTTCGTTCTTTTTTGTTTGTTCTTCCGACCGGAGAAAAACTCCTCCGGTCAGACAAACATAGTTTACTTCACAGTTTTAGCTGCATCGCGATTCACACCTAACGCCCGCGGCCACGGAGTTCCGTAAGCGGGATCATTGGAAATGAAACGTGGCACTAAGACTGCCGATTCATTGCTGCGAGGCGCCGAGGCGGTAGCTGCTGCGTTGAATGCGGTAACGCGGTAGTAGTATTGACCATTGACGCCTAAATCGGAATACGTCAACGTTGCTGCATCATTCGTTGCAAGCAATGTTCCAGTTGCCGGTGGTGTGAAGTATCCTGTTGCATAACGATAGATTCGATAACCAGTCACAGTACCAGTAGAGGCTGGCCAAGAGAGGTTAGCATTTCCGCCGCTATAGGTCAAGGAAACTACTGGTGCGCTCGGAGCGGACGCTGTTGTAAAGCTCCAAACAGCGCCCGGTGCTTCACCAGTTGCATTGTGGGCAACAACCTTCCAATAGTACAGGGTATTCTGTGCTAAGGGCGCTACAACTGAATAAGTTGAACCCGCTTGACCCATCGAAACTGCCGTTGCCGGTGGGTTATCGGTGCCGAAGTATACATCGTAGGTTGTTCCGTTCGACGTCCAGCCCAGTGTTGGAGTTAACGCTACACCAGTTGCTAAATCCGCGGGAGTTGGATTGCTCGGCGTTGTCGGCGGTACACCTTGCGAGAACTCAATTGCGAAGTTATTGCCGGGCCAACCAATATCAGTCACAGCATACTGAGTAAACAGCGTTCCGGTTTGAGCCCCTTGGATACCGATTGTTGAGGTAAATGCTGCCGGATTCGGCGCATTGTTGTACTGGAACTTGATCCGACCATCGCTATAGATAACAATCTGAGCGAGGAAGGTGTTTGTCGTAACATTATAGCGATACCCATTGTAGGTAATGACAAACATCTGGTCGTTGATGTTTTGGTACTTAACCCATGTCGTTGTACCCCAACCAGTCGTATAAATCAAGTCATCCCACAACAAACTCAAGGCTCCGGCGTTGAGGTTCGTTGTTGGTAAGGCATAATTCGTTAAACTAGAAGCAGTACTCGCACCAATCTGAACGTTACCATTGGTGATTACTGTCAATACTCCGGATACTGTAGTGCCGTAATACGGGAACGTGAACGTACCCAGCGAAACCTGCGCATAGTTGTCGTCGTAACTTGGAAACGGTACTAATGTTCCGGTTGCAGAAATGTCAACCCAATCATAGGTCGCGCCAGCATTACTGGTGCGGAAGTAGTAACCACCGCCATCGGGACCACCGCTTTGCGCGTAGTTGTTTAGTTGTAACGGGAAAGCTTGTCCGGCAGGAGTTGCTTCGACGCCACCACCATTGCAAGCAATCGGAACAAAGTTTAAAGATGCACCTAACGGCAAGCCAGTTAAGTTGTAAGCAGTCCAATTCGCACCCAATGCGGTACGGGGAGTAACCCCTAAACCACCGGTGTTGGTTATATAATTACCGGAGTTCAATTCGAGAACACGGTAGTAAGTACCAACCGGGTTACCGGTGTTATCGGTAATCGAGTTCACAACAGCCGTTGTGTAACCCGGATCGACCAACGATGCCGACATCGTAATACCGCTACCTACATTAGCGCCATACACCAATGTCCAGGCGTTCGCAGAAGCATAGCCAGCCGATGGGCCACCCGGTAATTGGGCATACACGCGGAACCAATAATGCGTTCCGATGTTCAAGCCACCGATGGGCAATGATACTACGTTCGGAACCGTAGTAGCATACAACGTGAAATCCGTACCATTGGTTGACATATACACCGGGAAACCAAGTTCGTCGGTTGTATTGTCTTGCCAACCCAATACCATTGAGGTAGTTGTGACATTGGTCAACGTCGCATCCGATGGGGAGAACGGATCGTTAAATACGCCTTCATCCGCACCGATATCCGGTGTGGTTGCGTTACGGGCATCCCCTTCGATATCAGTCGTTATTGAAGCCAGCGGAGTACCAGCTGATTCTACCATCGAGTTACTGGCAATACCAATATGAGGATTGGTTGTTTCGTTCACAAACATCGGATTATCAGCGATTGAGTTCGCATCTTGACCCGACGCTGTCCGCCAAGCAGCCATATCCGTCATATCACCAGCATAGTAACCAGTGAAACCATTGGCATTTTGAACAAAGATATCATTGTAGTTCGACGTAAACGATGTCGCAGAACTACGGTAGATGCCATAGTGCTTCGCAGTCGTTTGCGCCGGGGTGTTGTTGTAGAAAATGTTGTTGTTGGCTGTAACTGCTCCGCCGGCAATGTACCAGCACGAACTCGATGGTCCGGTACCGACACCAGTACCGATTGCTACCGTATTGTGATGGAAGTTTAATATTCCACTGTTTCCGCTGTAGATCGGTGTGACGTATTGTGTCGTCGTCTCGGTTGTACGTGGATGAGTGAAACCGTACACCATATTGTTGTACACATCCAATGTATGGCCGCTTTGCGGATAGAGATACATCCCACGATGATAAACAGTGGAATTGATGCCACCAGCCGAATTCGACATTTCGTACACCCGGCAGCCATTGACCGTAGAAGTACCACGTGTGTAATAAACATACATGCTGTATAGCGTGCCTGACGTTGAAGCTGTCGAAACGCCGCGAACGTCGATATTGTGTACGTTATAGTTACTTCCATAGTACAAATACAAACCGTAGTTACCGATATCTTCGCCACCACCGGAACCAATCACAAAGCGATTGGGATCGGTCAAGGATGAAGAATTCGAGCCAACTTCGTTGTTCATATCGTAGAAGGAAGTACTGCTGGAGGAATAAAGGTAAACGCCATAATACGTATCGGTTACCTTTAGATTCAGATAGCGGTTGTATGAGTTCGCGCCTGACTGGGCAGTCGGTGTCGTCACATAATACTGACGAACACCATAAGAACTCGTATTCACCTTGTGCATCTGGATCATCGCGTTCTTAACTGTATTGTAATTCGCGCCATCCGTGGAGCTAGAACCGAATGGAGTTACATAGTATCCATATTCTACATAGTCGGTCGAAGAGGTTCCCGGATCGAGCACGTTGATGCCATCGAATGTCACATAATCGCAACCGTTCAACCAAATCATCGCGTCGTTGGTTGCTGAAGTTCCCAAACCACTAACCGTTACCGCACCGGCTTCCCGTTGGAACACAACCGGGCTCGTTTCGGTAATCGAAGGGATCGACGGAACCGTAATGCGCTCGGCATAGGTGCCGGGACGAACATTAAACGTTACTCCGCCGGCTCCAACACCTGCATTGACCATTGCGTTAATCGCATCGGCAAAGGTTGCAAAGTTCGGAGACACCCCACCGATGGTCATCGTACCGCTTAGTGGTGGAATGTAAGTACGGAAACTCCAAACTGGACCGGCATTCGTCTCGGAAGTAGCTGCATTGCGAGCAACAACTTTCCAGTAATACCAAATACCTTGATTCAAATTGCCGGGCGGATCATAGCTGGTAACATTTTGTCCTTCAACAACCAGAGCCGTTGGATCGAGGTTGCCTACCAGCGTTTGATTGGTTGAGAGATACACATCGCAATCGGTAGTATTTTCACCGAAGGTCCAATTCAGAGTCGTTGATCCAAGAACATCAACTTCACCGTTCAACGGACTTACAATTGCGACATTGCCGGGAGCGGTATTGCTCAAGAAGGAACCATCGTCGGCGCCGATGTCTCGCGGCATCGCACGGGCTTCCCCATCGATGTCAGTGGTGACCCAAGCAAGAACTTGTCCATTGCCTTCGACAGGTGCCGAAGATTGGTT